>JANXMF010000194.1 GCA_025354795.1 Pseudobdellovibrionaceae bacterium | reverse complement strand
TTCGCGAGGATGTTGAGCGCCAATCCTTCAGCGTTCTTTTCACCTACTGGTACTTCTGCCTAGGCCTGGCTGCGCTAGTGGCAAAGTAGCGGGTCCGAGCGATCGCGCCGTTCGGCCGGGTCTTGATCAGATTGATCGGTGTATTGAGAGTCAGTAACCCCAGCTCGTGGTGGGTGCTAAAATACGCCTGCATCGGATTGATCGGTTTGAACCCAAAACCGCCGCGCATGCCAAGAAAAATTAAAATTACTGCGGCGATTCGGTAAAGGGTCGCTCGTACCTTGCTCTCCTGCTCTTGCGCGAACCTCGGCACCCACCACACTAGAAGCGCCACTAGCGCAGCCAGGCCTAGGCAGAAGTACCAGTAGGTGAAAAGAACGCTGAAGGATTGGCGCTCAACATCCTCGCGAATAAAGAGGATGTCGTAACTGGAACGTTTGCCAATGAATTTGACAAACTCGGCATCGACAAAACTCACTCCTAAACATAACATATTTATAATTGCAAAAACGCCAAGCTCGGCGCGTTGGAACCAGGGGCGAGTGAGCCAGCGCGTGGGGAGCATCCAAAGCAAAAACAATGGTGCGTTGGTGAGCAAAATCGCAGCCGTGTCAAATTTGACGCCGAATAGGAAGGCGTAGGCGATGTCCCCCCACCCGGCGGCGTCGAACATTGACCAATTCCATATTAAAAACAGCAGGCGCGCGAGAAAATAGGCAAGTAGGAGCCACAGGAAACGGCCCAAAGAAAGGCGAAAAAACAGCGGCGGACTAAAGCGTGTGAGCGGCACGAGCCTCCAATGCCAGAATCAGCGCCCATAGAAAGATCAGCATATGGTTGACGATGGCAGTGATAAAGTTGGCTTCGGTCAATCCTCCGAGGTGAAAAAAGATCTGGGCTAAAAACAGCGACCAGCCCCAGGCGAAGTTCGACAGACGCAAACGCCAGGCCTTGCGCAACATGATGAAGATGACCGCGCAATAAGAAACGAAACCAAAAAGACCGGTGCCGGCTAAGAATTGCAGAAAATTATTGTGCGCGTGGGAAACGAAAGTTTCCGCGACGCCGAGCCGGGCATAATACTCCGGCAAGAGTTTATCGCCTTCTAGCAGTCCGATACCGAAGAGCGGGTGATCTAAAAACATATTGAAATAGCACTGCCATATTTTGAAACGAACGGTGGCGCTGTGGTCAAATTGGAAATGCACCATGCCGAGAATTTTTTGGCCAAAAGCCACGCTCCACCAAGTGAGGCCCGCCGCACCTGCCGCCACCATTACGAAGGCCGGTAAAATCCATTTGCGTTTCTCAAAGACCACGTAAATGAGCACGGAAATAACCGCAGCCGTCCACGCTCCGCGCGACATCGCCGACAGAATTCCTAGCCCACCGGCACAGCAGGTGGTAATGCCCAACCACAGCGGCTTCGATTTGAGCACGGGCAAAGAGAGCGCGAGCACGGAGAGGCCAATGGCATAGGCTAAGGACATGGAAAAAGAGTAAAAGCCCACGGCCTTATAGATGCCACCGCCTTGCGGATATATGTCGTGATGCAAAAAATCAAAGCCGGTCAAGCATTGCAAAACCCCATACAACGATGCAATCACCAGACACGCCCCCCAAACCGACAGCAACCGGCGCTCAAACTTTTCGCTCCACACTGTGTTCAGGGCCATTGCCATACCCCAAAGCATAATCGTCCAGCGCATAAAGCCGAACTGAAACCAAAAGCCCTTTTCTTGTGGCGTCGCCCACAGCGATAAGAGTACGCCAAGAATGAGTGCGAAAAGCCAATACACAAGCGTGCGGTTCTGCCTTAGCAACGTCCAGTCGCGGCGGGCAAACACCGCGAGCATAATCGCGGCGCTAAAAATTTCCATGCCCGCGATGGAGGAATGCAGAGCCGCGAGATAAAAAAATAAAAGCCCCTGAATCATCGTTCCGCCGAAATTTTTAGGTAAAGATCTTGAATAGCATCAAAGTGGGCGCGACGATCGGCGAGACGCAAGATCTCGTTCCGGTTGCGCGCGCCCATGAAGGGCAAATCATACCGGCCATGGTAAAAATCAAGAAGGGCGGCTTTGAGCCCCTCCTCCGATGCGGCGGAAACAAACACTGCACCATGCTCATCCAACCACTCGCGGTTGGCGCGAATGTCGGAACAAATCAAAGGCAACCCGCAAGCCATGGATTCGAGCACGGTCATGGCCGTGCCGTCGGTATCGGGAATGGAAATCGCAACCTCTCCACCCTGTAAGAGTTTGGCGATTTCCGCGTCGTTCAACAGACCGTGAAAATGCACCGCAGTACCGCTTTGCGCACGCAACGAGTCGGTGATACTGCCACTGCCTGCAATCTCAAGAGTCGCGCCAGGGAGCAGGGGCTGAACCGCTGCAAAGGCTTTAAGTAACGCATGAATATTATAGATCGGTTCATGCATGCGAATGCTCACAAAGCGGCGCGCTGCGGACGAAGCAAATGCGTGCGGCTCGCGGAAACGCGTGAGATCCACTCCCCACAACACATATTCGCGCCGCACGTCTTCGCCGCCAATCTTCGCCACCTGTTCGAGCAGCTCGCGCGAATCGGCAAAAACCGCAACCGCGCGGCGAAGCGTAAAGCGCGTGAGGAGGTGCCAAACAAAATGACTATGGGCGGTCTGCAGTAAGTCCGAGCCCCAGGCCGAAACCACCAAAGGTTTGAAAAACGTGAGCGCGCCGATCAAACCATAAGAAGTTACATAGTGACAGTGCAAGAGATCTGGCTTTTCTTGGCGCACAATGCGCCAACAGCGCAGCCACACTGAGAAAAAATTAAACGGAAATCGTCCCGGCAATACGATCTGGCGAAAGCTTGAGGGGCGCAGCGGGTGATGGAAACTCACGCACACCACCTCGATTCCGCGCTTTTGCAACTCCTCGCCCCAGCGCAGAACATGCACGCTGCCTAAGTTGCCAAAAAGAAGAACTTTCATGGGCGGCTCACAGCCGGTTCACCCATTCGTCGTAATTTTTTTGCAACTCCGGATCACGACGTAAGTAGCGCGCGTCGAGGTCACGGGTGTCACCCACTTGCGTTGCCGGATTACCGGAGAGAATCGCAAAGTCCGGATACTCGCCATTCACCATACTATATGCCGACACCAAAGTGCCTTTGCCCAGCACCGTGCCCGGCATAACCGTCGCATGCGGACCGATAAAACTATAGGCGCCGATCTTCACTGGCTTGGTAAAATACGCGGCCATCTGTTTTTTTTGATTCACGTACTCTTTGCCATAGAGTCGAATCGCGACATGACTGGAATGATTCAAGATCGATGTCCACCACCCAATCTGACAACCCTCGCCGATTTCGACTCCGACTTGCGCATCAATAAAACAGAACTGCCCGATGTAAACATGGTCACCCAGCTTGAGCCGTTCGGGATAAAATATGCAGGCGGTCGTAGAGACCCGTGAATTCTTGCGAAAGCCGCCGGGTGATTTCATACCCCAAAAAAAACGCGGACGGATCAAAAAGGTCCAAATCCTTCCAATGATGAACTTCAACAGGAACATTCGCGGGCTTCCTCCTTGGGGGGATTAATCTTTTTAAGCAGAGTGTCAGTTATCTGCAAGATTTTGAGCACTTAACAAGCTGAGTTAGGCCGTTAACGCTTGGCATAGTTAGCTCCGCAAGATATTTTTTGGCACTCACCAACGACTGAGTGGTTATTTAACGAAAATGAAAAGTCTTTTAGGATCCCTGCGCCGTCATCAATTCTTTACTTTGAGCGGAGGGCTCTTAGGAGCCAATGTTTTGGCGTTGGCGACGATGCCGTTTTTGACTCGCCTTTATCCAGCCACCAGCTTCGGCTATTTCGCAATTTATGTGGCCATTTCAGGGATCGCCGGCTCGCTCTCTACCTTACGTTTTGAGTACTCCGTAGCGACCGCCGACAACGAAAATGAAGCTTCGCTCCTGGCTAGTTTTGCCATCGCTAGCATCGGGCTGGTGACGGTGATTTCGAGCCTGGGCATCGCTCTTATTTATTTTTTTCACGTGCTCAGCGCGGCTCCGCAGAGTCTCACGTTTTGGAGCGAGACGCTGATCAGTATCGCACTTTCGGGCTTGCTCCAGGTTTTTACGCAAGTGAATTTCCGCCAGGGAACTTTGAGCGTAATTTCCATTCGCCATATTATCGATCGGTCTACGGTTATAGTGTTCTCATTTGTCTTCGCGCACTTGCATTTTGAACAGGAGGGCCTGATTCTCGCCCATGTTCTCGGCTTGTTTGTTTCGGTACTGGTATTGTGGCGCGCCTCGAAGCTGCGCCTGCGCAATTCCCTGATCGATGCGCCGGCCAAAGCAGTTTTAAAAAAGTACCGGGACTTTCCGCTTAAGAATCTGCCGTCGGCGGCGCTGACCCTTTCGACCTCGCAACTGCCGCCGGTGCTATATTCGATCTTTTATTCGGCCCATGACATTGGTTACTTGAGTTTGGCCCAGCGGCTGCTCGACTCGCCGACTTCCATTATCGGTAGCTCGCTCGGAGCGGTTTACTACCGCCGCATGCTGCAGTCTGAACCCGGCATTCATTTGCGCGTCCTGTGGCGCACGCTGGTGTGGTCGGTTCTGGTCTTTTCGATTCCTCTCGTCATCGCGTTCGTATTTGCACAGCCTTTGATTGAAAGGCTCTTTGGCGCCGCCTGGAGTGACTCGGCGTTTTACTTGCGGGCACTCATTCCGTTTAGCTTTGTGCGACTGGTGTTCTTAGTCCAGCAGAGTCTATATGTGGTGATTCGCCGCCTGGATTTGGATCTGATGGTGTCCTCGGCGCTATTTTTTATGCAGCTTTTGGGCCTTGGGCTGGGAATTTATCTCGCGCGCCCGCTGTTGTTTCCCGTGCACTTGAGCGCATCACTCTCGTGCTTCGCGTATCTCGCGGGGATTGCTTTATTGTTTTTGCAGGTGCGTAAGTCTTCTTCCGCGCCGATCTCATTAAGAGTTACTTAAGAATCGCCGCCACGGTCTTCATCAAAGCCATTTTGGTCACGGCACTCTTATTACCAATGATCTTGGTCTTCAGGCCCGCAAACACATTGCCGATAAATGGGATCAGTTCAGGTTCACAACCAGCATTGAGCAAACACGCGGTCAAACAGAAGAACGCATCGCCTGCACCGGTGGCATCCACCACGTTGTCCGCAAACGCGGGCGAAAAATGCTCAGTGGTACCGGACCCCGCGAAAAAATAAGAGCCATTCTGCCCGAGTGTCATCGCCACCGAGGCTTTGATATCGGCCAGATCGCGACAGGCGCGCCGGCCAATGTCGAGCGGTGCCGAATAACGATCGCTGTAGGCGATACGCGCTTCACGCGTGTCGAGGCTTAGGTAATTAAAGCGCTTATGTTTACGGAAAATATTAAAGCCATAGTTTGAGGAGTTTGTCTGCACGTTCAAAGCGATAAAAGACTTGATCTGGGCCGTGGTCTCGAGCATCGGACCTTCAAACAGCCCGTGGCCAAAATCAGCTAAAATGGTGGTGTCCACCTTGCGGCTGGCCTCCAACAGCTGTTTGGTGAACTCCTCAGACGATTGCGTGCCCCATTGGTCGGCGCGCAAGTCGGTGATCTCAAAAATCCGCTGGGCTTTGTCGACTGCGATGTAACGCATTTTGCGCGGAGTCGGCACATTAGCCAGTGGCACATGATGCAAGATCACGCGCTCATCCATTTTCTCGCGCAGCATCTCGCGAAAGTAGGGCTCGTTGCCATGGGTGATCAAAAGATGCACCTCGCGCCCGAAATCGGCCAAGTGATTGGCAATCGCGAGCGAGCCCCCGGCGTAATTCTCTTCGTAGAGCAGGCGCGCCGAAATCGACGGGCTCTTGCTCGAAATATTTTCAGGAATGCAAAAGCGATAAGTGTCGACAATGGGCTCGCCCACCACCAAGATCTTTTGCTCTCCCACGCGCGCCAAGACTTGGGCGATTTTGTCTTCGCCGCCAAGTTCGCGGATTTTGCTGATCGTCGCCTGCTGGTCCTCGCTCCAATTGATAAAGAAGCGATTGAGTAAACTACTCGAGCTAAACGTCTCATCTTCGGTGAACATCAGTTTGCCGCCGTGGCGCTCAGCGGCGGCCTCTTCGGCGTAAATTCCGCCGGTGACGTCCTTGGTTTTGTCGCGATAGTCCGGGCCCTTGACATAAAAGTGCGGCTTGAGCTCATCGATGCTGGGCACGGCGGTGGCGAAATCACTGAGTACGACATAGTCGACATCTTCGAGGGCTGCGATCATCGCCGCGCGCACTAGGCCTGTGAAGTAGGGCCGGCCCGGACCCTTATTGACATAGCGATCAGAAGTCAGACTGACAATCAGGATATCACCGAACTGCTTTGCCGATTGAAAGTAGGCTAAATGGCCGGCGTGCAACACATCGTAAACACCATGGCACTGCACTATCTTTTGTCCCGGGTGGCGATCGCGCACCGTATTCAGCTCGGCAAACGTCAGTATCTTCTGTTTCTGTTTACCCTTCGACTTGGTACCCTGCTTGTCGCCGTTCGCGATCAAATCCATATAGTCTCCGCTTAGAAAAATCCGAGCTCAGGACTCGGGGTTAGAAATTCGCGCCGAGCCGTCGGCAGGCCCAAAACTTTGCCGATAGACTTTGTCAGTTCTTCCACTTGCCGCGCGCGATGGTGCTTGGCCACCACGGTCCAGTCGCGCCGCGGGCACGCCCCCGCCTCCCAATCGCGCAGCAGCCGTTCCAGACTCCGCTGGATTCCCGCGCTATCCTCATTGGCACAAACATATCCCGCGCGCGCCTCCCAAATCAACGCGGCGGCCACGTCACCAGGGGGCACCAATGCCAAAATCGGCCGATTGGTGGCAAGGTAATCAAAAATCTTTCCGCTATAAACACCGCGGCGCTGATCCGTGGGCAAAATAAGCAAGAGTGCATCCGACTCACGCAGGAGGTTGGGAATTTCGCTGTAGTTGACGCGTTTTTCAATCTGGACTTGGGTTCGCAACACACTCGGCACTGCCAACGTGGGATGTCCGCCCACCACTTTTAAGCGAAAACGCTGGCGCAGCTCTGGCGGTAGACTCTGCAAAACCTTGAAAACCTGCTCGAGACTGATGTCATGATAGAGCGAACCCGCGTAAATAATTTCGAGCACCGAGCCCGGTGCACGCACGTCTTGCACTGGAGCAAAGTTGTAACCGTTGCGGATCTCCACAAACTTTTGCGGCTGCGTGCTGAACCTAGAAAATTGTTCGAGAATGGGCTTGGACACCGAGGTGACCAGGTCCGCGGCAGCGACTAACCGCCGCTCCCAACGCAACAGGCGCCAATAATCCCAGCGCGTCGACCGACAGTTCCGACTCAATTCGTCGCGAAAATCGCACACCAATTTCACCTGTGGATCATATTGTTTTAACCACAGCCCGAGCTTAACCGAGGCGAGCGAGGCATAACTTGCGATCACCACGTCAAATTCGTGCTCGCGATGGAGGGCCAGAAGCCGCCGCTGCCCCCACTTTGCAAAACCTGGATTCTCATCGATATCAAATAGACGCACGCAAAGATTCCACAGCACTTTGGCTTTATGCACCCACTTCGATGCCCGCTGCGCGAATTTCCAGCGCGCAAAAATATGCGAGTCGCGCACGCAATAAACTTTAGCGCCCATGACTTGCATCGGCTCAGTCCGTACCTGACCGGGAGTGAGCACCACGATTTCAAACAAATCCTTCGGCAAGTACTGCACAAAAGCCTGCATGCGCAAGGCCGCCACTTGATTGGGCGCGAAAAAATGATCGGTAATCAGCAGCAGTTTCTTCTTCACGTCTTCGACCAGGTGGTGCGATTGATGTAATCGACGTGGCTTAAAATAATGCGCGCTACTTTTTCCGCCAAATGCGGACTGGCATAGTCTTCCACCTCGTCGCAGCGGTACCCTCGTGCACTTTGGCGCGTGACCATGTCCACAGCTTGCAGCACGCGCTGGGGATTGAGCCCGCTCATCACTAAGACTCCCGCGTCCATACCCTCTGGTCGCTCAAACGCATTGCGAATTGTGATCGCGGGAAATTTCAGCAGCGCCGATTCTTCCGTTATGGTGCCGCTGTCCGAGATCACGCAAAACGCCGATTTTTGCAAAGCGATGTAATCAAAAAATCCGAGCGGCTTCATAAATTGTACGCCTTCGATGGCATGAACTCCCATCGCGGTGAATTTTTTTTGCGTGCGCGGATGGGTGGAAAAGATCACCGGCATTTTATGAGTGGTGACGAGTGCATACAACGCTTCCACTAGATTTGCGAACTGGCGCGGGTCATCCAGATTTTCCTCGCGGTGGGCGCTGACCACCATATAATTCTGAGCCTTTAAACCGAGCGTGCTCAACACCTTGGAACTCTCTATGGCCTGATGATGGGTTTGCAAAATTTCAGGCATCGACGAGCCCACGCGCATAACGGTCTCCGGGCGCAGACCTTCGGTGAGTAAGTAGCGGCGGGCGTGTTCGCTGAGAGTCAGATTGATATCGCTCAAATGATCGACCACGCGGCGATTGATCTCCTCTGGCACGCGCATGTCAAAGCAACGGTTGCCGGCTTCCATGTGAAAAACCGGAATTTGCCGGCGCTTAGCGGCCAGCACGGCCATACAGCTGTTGGTGTCGCCATAGAGCAGGAGCGCATCGGGCTTTTCTTTTTCCAGAACTTGATCGACAGCTTCAATCACTTTAGCGATGGTCGCGGCTGCATTGTGACCCGCGCATTCTAAAAAATAATCGGGCTTGCGAATGCCCAGTTCGTCAAAGAAAATCTGATTGAGCTCAAAATCGTAGTTCTGCCCGGTGTGCACCAGGCAGTGGCGCACCGAGCGCTCGAGCTCGGCGATCACCAATGACAATTTGATCAGCTCGGGCCTGGTTCCGACCACCGTCATAACTTTAAGCATGTTCGGCCTTCCAAAGTTTGAGTGCCTCTTGTACTTCGTGGATGGCGAGCAGGGCTTCGCGCACGCCGGCGACACTGAGGCGTTCGGTGTTGTGGGAATTGTAATCCCGCTCTTGGGAAAGCTGCTCTTCGCCCTCGGTAAAAAATTTGTCGTAGTTTAAATCGCGATTGTCCACGCCGATACGGAAGTAAGCTCCGAGGTCGCCAGCGGTCGCCATCTCTTCGCGGGTCAGCAAAGTCTCAAAGAGTTTTTCGCCGTGACGGGTGCCGATGATTTTGGGCTTGTCTTCGATTTTAAAAATTTGCGCCATCGCGGTAGCGAGATCGCCCATGGTGCTGGCGGGGGCTTTTTGCACGAAAATATCGCCCTGGCGCGCCTCTTTGAATGCAAACAGCACCAAGTCCACGGCGTCGTCGAGAGTCATTAAGAAACGGGTCATTTGCGGATCGGTCACCGTCAGCGGTTGGTGGTTCAAAATCTGCTTGAGGAACAAGGGAATCACTGAACCGCGCGACGACATCACATTGCCATAGCGTGTTCCGCACAACACCGTGGTTTCGGGCCGCAGCCCGCGCGAGCGCGCGACCATAACTTTTTCCATCAAGGCTTTTGATAAGCCCATGGCATTTATCGGATAAACCGCTTTGTCCGTACTAAGCACCACCACTTTCTTGACGGCGCATTGGATGGCCGCATTGAGCACATTTTCCGTGCCCAAAATATTGGTCTTCACGGCTTCTAGCGGATAAAACTCGCATGACGGCACCTGCTTTAAAGCCGCTGCATGAAACACGTAGTCCACGCCGTCGAGCGCCGGCAGCAAGCTCTGCATGTCGCGCACATCACCAATATAAAATTTAACCTTCGGACTGTGTAGCGCCAGGCGCAAGTCTTCTTGTTTCTTTTCATCGCGGCTGAAGATGCGAATTTCACCGATGTCCGTTTTCAAAAAACGTTTGAGCACGGCGGAGCCAAAGGAACCGGTACCGCCGGTGATGAGTAAGGTCTTGTTACTGAGCACTGAGATTCTCCTGGTGCATTTGTTCGATCATCGCCAGCCACGAGGGTGAAGTCCATCCCGTCGCCGCACGAAAACGCTGTGAATCTAAACTTTTATTTTCCACTACCGCATCATTAGGTAATACTTCGATAGTGTGGGCGTAAACGCGCTTCACGGTATTGAGCAAGTCAAATTTGCTGATGGGGGCCGAGGACACCTGATAGAGCCCCTGCAAACTCGGCCGCGGTAAAACAAATTCGCCGATCACCCGCGCCAATTCCACTGTGGTCAGTCCGCTGTAAATCGCTTTTGTATATCCGCGCACCGATCCGCTTTGCGCCAAGAACCATTCCAGCAGGCTGAGTTTGGCGCGGATTTCATGACCGATAATCGAGGTGCGCAGGGTGAGCGTGTGAGGAGCGTGCAGTTCGCCTAAGAGTTTACTGCGGCCATAGACATCGTTCGCGTCGACAAAATCCGATTCCAGGTAGGCGCTGCCTTTTTGGCCCGAAAAGACACAGTCTGTGGACACGTGAATCACGCGCGCCGCGAGCTTAGCCAATTGATGGGGAAAAAGCGCATTGAGCGCAATGCAAGTCTCCGGATCCTGGCCGTCTTCACGTTGGCGTATCACGCCGATGCAATTGACCACCACCGAGGGGCGGATTTCTTGGATAGCGGCGGCCACCGATTGCAAATTGAGCGCGTCCACGCCGCCCATTTGCTTGGATCCGCCGGCACCGCGTACCGTGCCCCAGGTCTCATGGCCGTACTTGGGCAATAAGCGAGTGAGCGTCGAGCCCAACATACCCGATGCACCCAATACTAAGACGCGTTCAGAGCCGCTCACAGTTCCACTCCAATCGCGGTTTGATGCTGCCGCTTAATCCTCCAAAATAATCTCCGCGCAGGGATCCGGTGTCGAAAATCTCAAAGGTGATGGCATCAGCAATGGTGAAATTGGAAAAATAATTGGGCCCCCAGAGTAAAATCGTCACGCGGTAGGAGCCCTCACTCAAGAGATCGCCTGGGACCGTGCACACGCTACGATAATCGCCCGCCGGCCGCGGCTTGCCGTGCCAGCGCGGCTCGTGATTGCTGAGGGAACTGAAAATCACTTCGCCGTCATAGTTGTAAAGAATCGCGGTCACACCCATAACAGTGTCG
>JANXMF010000191.1 GCA_025354795.1 Pseudobdellovibrionaceae bacterium | reverse complement strand
ATTCGGCGTCTACCTACCATATGTTGGGGCTGTCTCTAGCAAGGCTAAGTCGTTCTCAATAGAATGTAATTAATTTCAATAGCTTGAGACCACAGCGAGTGAAGGCGGCGACATGACAAAGGCAGATCTGATCAATCTCATCGCGGAAAAGGGCGGTATCACCCGTGTAAAGGCCGAGACCGTGGTCAATACCATCTTCGATTCCATGGTCGAAGCACTGATGCGCAACGACCGAATTGAAATTCGCGGCTTCGGATCGTTTGTCAACCGCGACTACGGTGCATACAAAGGCCGCAACCCGCGCACTGGAGAAGTCATTGAAGTCAGTGAAAAGAAACTGCCGTTTTTCAAAGTCGGAAAAGAGTTGAAAGAAGATATCAACGGCGACGAGTAAGTTGGCGTGCGCTCACGCTGCTGCTCGTGATGACACGGGTTTTGAAGCAGGCGCCGACGGCTTGCCTGTGACGGTGCACGGTTGCAAAGCGCACCACGTGGCAGATTTGGGCACCCCTTGTGGAAAATCGATTTACCTGGCAAAGCCCGGCCCGCGACCGACCGCTGACCTGAATTTCATTTAAACACGAGGCCGCGCACGGCACTTTCTTGCACTCCCCCACCTCGGTGGGGGAGGTACCGGTCACGTGCGCCGCAAAGATTTCATTTTCAAGTTCGGCCGCCTGAGTTATGGCGGGACCTTGCGGCGGTCCCGCCACGGCCGCGGCTCTCGTCCACTCTCTCCGCGCGATTCCATTCACCTGGTGTTCCAGGCCAACCTCGCAGCACTGTCGCGCGGGCTTCGCCATCCGTCCACATTTGCAGCGCTCAACCGCATCAATCGCCACTACGCCAAAAGATTCCGCGTGAAGATCGAGCACATGGCCGTTGAGCGCGATCACGTGCACATCCTCGCCCATGCCCCCTCCCGCCGTCACTTCCAAGCCTACTTTCGCGTCGTTGCCGGGCAATTTGCACAGACCGTGACCGATACCTTCCGGAGGCGGCACCAAGGGCCGAGGGCCGAGGGTGTGGAAGTTCAGGCCATTTACGCGAGTTGTGAAAGGGAAGAGAGATCACCGAAATGTTCGCAATTGCATTCAGACCACTCCCCAGGAAACCAACCAATCACCAGGCACTCACACCACACCGAGAAGCAAAGCACGCAAACCGCGTTCATGCAAATTTCCAGGTGCGTTCAGCCGCATGCGTTCAAGCAACTCCCGATGGGGAACCGGATCGCAGGCAATCCCGCGCCAAAAAATCTTAAACAGTTCCGCTTTACCTGCGCGCTTGAGTCGCGTGAGCGCTAAAGCCAATCGCTCCTCCACCGAAGTAAAATCGCTGCCAAACGGAAAGGCCGGAAAATGACTCTGCCATTCGGCTAAAAACCCCTCCGACCACTTGGACGTGTTGGACTCGGCCCACTTAGGGATTTTCCACTGAGGCGAAAGCTTTAGGTTGGCGACGGCTTTCGCCTGAAGATCAAATTGAAACTGTTTATCCACCAATACGAGCTGAGCTTGAATCACTTGCTCGTCGCTACGATTCTTTAAGAACGCCATGCCATATTCGGAAATCACCACATCGCGCAGGTGACGGGGTATAGTCAGCTGGCCATGTCCCCAAATAAAATTAGAACGCGTTCGCGATTTCGTGCTCCTCAACATCAGCACCGAAAACGCATCGGGAAGTTCATGCGCCATCGCCACGAAATTATATTGCCCGCCCACTCCGCTCACCACCTGCCCGTCTTCGTTGGTGTCCGAGGCCGCGCCTCCTAGCAGCGTGGCGCTCATGCAGGAATTAAAGAAACGCGCCTTGACCCGCTGCCGGCGAATCGCCATTTCATGCGGATCGTAAAGATCATTCACCCTTGAAACCCGAGTCATGCAAAAACCGCGATCGCCTTTGGCATCGAGCTCGCGCAACCAAGCATAAAATTCATTCGAACCCAAATAAAAAGCTCCATGCAAATAACAGCGGACTTTCTCGTCGAGATCATAAATCTCGCGCTTAAGAATTCCCGCGCGATGCAAATGCATAAAGCCATCCATAACCATTTCACTGGTCCCGTAAAGACCTGTCGCAAACGTGGAATCATGAAGCCGTTCATGTTGACGTGCGAATGGACGAGCCGCCAGTAAACGCCCGGTGATCTCGCGATAAAGGGCATTGTTTTGATGGCGTAGGAGCGTGCAGTGCACCAGCGCTTCGCCCAACGCGCCGATGCCTATTTGCAAAGTGCCGCCGTCTTCAATCAACAGGCTCGCCTGCAAGCCAATCATATAATCGGCGGCGGAAACAGGCTGGCGCGGTAACGCAAAAAGTTTGTGCTTGGCTTCCGGCGGATCGACGACGGCGCTGAAAAAATCGGCGGGCACTTCGGCATCGAGCGCGCAATAGGGCAGCTCGGGGTGAACCATCCCTACCACCATGAGTTTGTGCCCGAGTTTGCGGTAGGCCTCGACGACATCCAGAGTGAGATCAGGGTTGCAACTCAGACTGTAAAAGCCCGGCCGACGTGGGCTCTGCGCGATCATTTGCACGATCAGATTTACGCCTTGGTCTAAGATCGCGGATGTCACATGGGTGTAGTTGACGCTGATGTAGTCGCGCTGGGTGGTGGAACGGCGAAGCGATTTTCCCGCCTGTAAATAAAACTCGTGGAGTCGGATGTTGGGTGGCAACGGCTCGTTCAAATACTCGAGCTCTGGGTAATTTTCGCCCCAGTGGCGTGCCACAAACGGTTTGAGAAAGCGCGACTGCATTTCGCCCACCGCGTGCGGCACCGCGAGCGACAGTGCGGTGAAAATGCGCAGCTCGCGCGTATTGTCGTTTTTGAATCTGCGATAGATGGCGTTGATCAGCGGATTGGGTTTGCCAAGACCTAATGGCGTCGCCATCACCACTTCGCGCGGCAATTGTTTTAAGATCCAGTCAACGGTGCAATCTACACTTTCAAAATGCATTGTGTTTCAAGCGTCGCGTAAAAGCCGGAGCAAGTCCATACACCGGCCTAGGCCGCAGCAAGTCAAAGCGTAGAAATTTTTCAATTGATGCCACTCGCCTATCGAAGGCCTCGCATTTTTCATAACGTCAGGTCGGGGAAAAATAATCTTAGGGGGGAACAACAATGCGTTTTTCATTGTGGGCCGTGGGCCTAATGGCGGTAGCATCAGGGCTAAGTGGCTGTGGCAAAGACGGTGGCGGTGAAAACGCGCCGGGACCGAGTGCCAAAGACCTCGTCGCGGCCGATGTGGCGACTTTCAAGAAGATGAACGACGCCGATTTGGTGACTTACGACGGCAATAACAACCACATTTTCAGCAAGGTCTTCGGCGGCGCAAGCAGTCAGGACCTAATAAACTATTTGGATTTACGCGTGCACGATTACGCTTTCAAATCCGATCTGAGCGTGAGTTCGCGCGGCCTTGGATTGATGGACGGCTGGGCCGATTCGGGCCCGCATGTGATCGCTCTCAATTACGGCGCCCAATTGTGGTTAGAGGCCGCGATTGAGGGCGTGCAAGCCTTGTACAGCAACCGCGGTGCCGCTCCGGTGGAAGTCACTTCCACTCGTGTCGGCCTCATCGTGCTCACTCAATATTACCCCCAACTGCAGTCGCTGGCGCGGCAGTCCATTCTGCTTCACGAAGCCCGTCATTCCGATTGCACGGGAGGATTGCCAAAGAGCAATATCGTCAAAATCAAAGAGGCTCTGCGCCAAAAGGACAACGAGGCCGCGAACGCGTTGTTCGGTCGCTGTGGCCATGCTCACGTGATATGTCCCTCGGGAATTTACAGCGGAATGGCGGCTTGTGATAGCGAGAGCTGGGGCGCCTACGCGGTGGGTGCCGTTTATGCGCGCGCGATGGCGGCCAATGCCTCTACCAAATAATGGACCAC
>JANXMF010000101.1 GCA_025354795.1 Pseudobdellovibrionaceae bacterium | reverse complement strand
GTAAAAATCGGAAGTGACTTTGATATTCAGACTAATCGATGGGAACGTGGTTCAGATGCTCCGTGCGCCGACTTAGGTAAGTCGTTGGTGTCAGGCCCGAAAGGCTCTGAAAGTCATGGTTGAAGTGCGCCTGGTCAAAGTAACCACAGGATAGAGCCAGTTCCGCCCAATCCACATTCTTTTCGCTCCGGCGCTGGAGGATATGTAAGACGTTTTGAAATCGCGCTACCCGATGATAGAGCTTTGGCGCGAGTCCCACCTGCTCGGCAAAAATCTGACTTAAACGCCGTTGGCTTATATTAACCTCGTCGGCGATATCACCCACCGCAGTGACATCTGCGCTTGAACAAAACCGCCGAAGGGCAAAATGGACCGCCGAGTGCCGCACTAACGGGCGACTCACAGCTTCGAGCATGTACCGCTCAAGTGTAAAAAATCTGGCTTCTACAGTCCCAGCCTCCAGAAGCTGAGAGCGTAGATCCTCCGCCCGTGCTCCCCAAAGATCAGAAAGGGAAACATGCTGATCCTGAAGTTCGTTGGCCGGAACGCCAAAGAAAGGAAATGCCCCACCTGGCTTAAAGTGAATACCCATCAGGGTATCTTGCTCGCTCTTGTCGAGAATGAAATACTTGGCTTGAGGACCAGTGACGATGGAGCCGAAAAAGGTTTCTGATTTAGTCAGGTCGCCAGCGTTGAAAACCTGCGTCGAGTCTTTTGCCAGGCGGATGACAAATTCAACGGTGCCGGACGGAAGAAGGCGTTCCTTCGCTGAAGGCGCAATCGCCGTGGCCTCATAATACCAAAACATCGCAATGAAGTCGGAAAGAGGCGGCTTAGGAACGTGGACACGAAACAATGCTGTTGGCGTTGATTTGAAAGTTCCTTCGATGGCGTCAGTGTTCAGCGGCTGACTAACGCTCATCGAGCTTTGACCAGTGAGACCGTTTGCGTCGCGCCACTTCCTGGGCAATTTTTTGAGCTACTTTGGCTGCAAGCATTTTAAATCCAAACTTAATTTCGGGACGACTCACACTCTCATGAATTGGAATCGCCCATTTCAAGCGATCGGGCACATCAGCATATTTTTCGTTGTTTTTGGTGAGGCCCAATACTTTTCCCATTCAATGAACCGCCATGCAGCACTTCTTAAATTTCTTCCCGCTTCCACATGGACATGGTTCGTTGCGACCCACCGCTTTGTTCTCAGCAACAAATTTAATGCGTTCCATTTCACGTCGCCGTAATTCTTGGCATCCTTTGGCAAAGGGCAGGTAATTTAAATTCCAAAAGGAAGTCACTTCATCTAAAAGCCCGTTAACGACATCGGTGGAAAACCGCTCCGCGTCCCCCAGCTCGTCAAATTCAGTAATCTTACTCTCAATAAAAGCGATGAAATCGCCAGCCACTGTGCCCGCGAAACGCTCCTCATCCGTACTGCCCATCGATAGCCCCTGGCTAAAGGCAAGGAGGTGCATTTTTGTCCAAAAGATTTTGAGCGAATTGATTGCTTCATTTGGCATTCCAAGAGTGTTGTTTAGATCAAAATCTGGCAATGGAAAAAGTTTGCTCTGGTGTTCTGCAAGAGAGTTCCAGAGGCCAAAAAATTCACGATAGAAGTAAAGAGTTTGGCCTTCGCTTTGAAACCCACCATTTTCTTCTTCGGCATCTTCAGTAATTTGACTGGCAATTTTGCTTGGCTGAACAAGATCGACGGCCAAGAACGATCCCACCATTAAGCATTTAACCTCATCCACATTTGTCGAAGCGCCGAGAGACTTAAGGACTCTTTGAAAATTCGCATCGCCGCTGTAATGAAAATCGTTGGCTTTATATTCGTCAAATTTGACTTTGGCCGGAAGGTTGGCCTCACCCAGCTTTTCCCTTACCCAATTCCAGTCAGCAATGGATTCGTCCAAGAACTTTCGTTCATATACTTTTTGAATCAGCGGAGCGGCGGTTAGATCCACAAGGTCCGTCATTCCGAAAACGATGAACGAATTCAGTCTTGGCGGAAGTGCTTCAAATCCAGCCAAAAGTTCCCGGAGAAAGTGCGCCACGCGATCCCGCTCATGAGGGTGATTTTTGACAATTCCCGTTAAGGCTTCAATGATACCTGCGTATCCAAAGGCTTCCTGGGCAAAGATCGTTTCACCCCTGAACTCTTTGAAAATGGGTTCAATCGCGGCTGATCCAAATGCCACAAGTCCCCGCGAAATGTCGTCGTGAGCCCAGTCATCATCGTTATCAAGTGTCAGGCGGCCCAGCAGTGCCGGTATTGCTGGAAGATACTTCCTACTCAACAAGATTCGCCACGCATGAAGCGGAACCCAGCAAAGCGATTCGCCGTTGAACTGCTGATCAGAGTCGCCATCAACAATCGCTATCAGGAAGTTTGCTTTTTCTTCGGTTAGCTCAAACGAACTATAATCCGACCATGGATTCGATCCTTCGGGTTCGCCAAAGGAGATCAATTCAGCAATCAGTGGCTCGGGAATCGCAATCGTTTGTGACGGTCTAATGGTAGCGGGATCATGGATCGGCACGCTTTCGAGGCTCATGGTCCAACCATGTTTACTCTACCAATTGCAAATTCAAAATTACTTAGTGATTTCAATAGGATGGTAGGGGGTACAGGGCTCGAACCTGCGACATCCACCTTGTAAGGGTGGCGCTCTACCAACTGAGCTAACCCCCTATTGAAATCAGCACTCTGCAGAATGGTTCCTACCAATCTACCAAATTCAACGATCACTCTACCAATTTGAAAAACTGAATTTTTCATTTTGTCTTTCAGTTCGACAACTTAAGGTCGTCACTCTCGTTGGCATTAACACCTTACGTTTCCTTGTAAGGGTGGCGCTCTACCAACTGAGCTAATTCCCTAAATGAGGGGCTCAAGTTATAATAGGCACTCCGCCTTGTCGACTATTTTTTGGGGTCTTCCATCTTTACCATTTTGTACTGAATCTTCTGAGTGGTGCAGTCTTTGCTCACCACCAGGGTCAAGATTGGCACCAAATGGTCGGCTGCACAGCCAATCTGTGAGCTTTGATAGAACAGCTTGATGATCGCTTGAATTGGCAGCTGGTCCTTTTCGGCCGGCATGAGTTCAACGCGAATGGTCTTCAGATTTTCGCTCACGGCGGCAAAGCCTTGGTACAGGACTTGGCCGTAGCTGGTGTAACGGGCCACACGTACGAGTCGCAAGCCACGGTCGGGCGAAGCGCTGATGGTGATGTCCAGACGAGAGTTTAAATCGGTATCCGCCAACATGTAGTGGCCACCTAATTCGCGCCAATCCATTGGACACTCTTTTGCCCATGGGAAAGGCCACGGTAGCGGCAAGCCTTCCGAGCTCGTATGCACATTGATGTCGGCTTTAATCACGCCGGTCGTAAGGAATGTCATCATCAGCACTAAAATTGGGAGAACTCGCATGGTCTCTTGCCCCTTCACTGTTCGATCGAAACCTTGGCGGTCCGATTGAGATAGTACCCATTTTTTGCCCGGTAAATATACTTGGGCTTGTCAAAGTCTGGTTCAATCAGCTGCCGTAATCGTTTGATTGTGACGTAAATCTTATTGTCATGCACGGCAGGATCATACTCCTGTTTCCACACTGCTTTCACAAGCGCTTCTTTCGAATATACTTCACCAGGGTGGCGCAAGAAAAGCTTGAGCATATCCAAAAGAATAAATTGATTCTTAAAATCTATTTTGCCTTTTTTTCGCTCCACCACAAAATTGGTGACGGTGTTGAACACCAAATCATAATTGGCTTCGGCTTTGCCCGAAATTCGCTGATTTAACTCGTTGATTTTGCGCAACAGGAAAACAAAGTTTTCCGGATCGGCCATTTGCTGCGCCAGACGCATATAGGTTTTGGCCAAATCGCCCTCGCCGCCTTCCGCATAGGCATAACCCATGGCAAATAGCAGGCTCACGTAGGTATACATATTCTTTTGGTTCTTTAAAACTTCAAAGGCTTTCCAAAAGATTTCGAGAGCTTCGTCATAGCGCTTGAGGCTGACTAAGATGTAGCCATTGAGAATCTGTGAGGAAATTTCCAGATCGGGAAGTCTGAGAACCTGAAAGAACACACGCAAATTGTAGATTTCTTTAAGTGAATCTTCGGTGCGGCCGAGGCTCCAGTAGACCGCGGCCAAACCATGGATGGCGTAGCACATGTCCTCTTTGCAATCGTCCGCTAAAGCTAGGGCCAGCGCCTTTTCCAAATACTCAAGCGCTTGGGTGAATTCACCGCGGTATGAGGACGCCAAGGCCAAGGTGTAATAGGTGGTGGAATTGAGCTCAATCTTTTCACGCGTGACATAATCGTAGAGCCGGTCTTTGAGCAGTTGCAAGGATTTTTGGTCCTCCATCTCGGCATACATACGCAGGCAAAGAGTCAGACACTTTATATAAAATCTATGATCGTGCAGGCGCGCAAAAACCAAGGCGGCGGCTTCAAGCTTATCGATGGATGTTTTGAAATCGCCGAGCTCGCCGTGCAGTTTCCCCACGTCGAAAAGCTCCATCCCACCGGCACGCGGATCGACGCGCAGGTCACCCTTAGTCTCTTTCGTCAGGTCGGACGAAATAGTCACCCTGTTTTCCCCCAAAGGCACGCAGATCGAAAAGATCTGACAGTAATTTTTTAAATCACTTTGCGAGCTGATCCAAGCGAAACTCGGAGCGGCGCTTGCGTTGTGGGTTTTACAGGGTTAAGCGTTATCGACGCATGGCTCCCCTGCGTCGATAACGTTACTGATTTAATGACTAGTGTGTCGGTTGTGACTGGCCGGTGTATTGGGCGCGGATACCGGTGCCACGTTCGCCGCGATTTTTAAAGATTTCTTTGGCGTTTTTGACTTCCAAAGCGTTGATCAGAACTTGGTCGACATGATCCACCAGTACAACTTTTAAATCCTTCATCACTTCCTTGGGAATGTCCTTAAGATCCTTTTCGTTTTCCTTCGGGCAAATTATCATGCGGATCCCGCCCCGATGCGCGGCCATAACTTTTTCTTTCAAGCCGCCAATGGCCAGCACCCGTCCGCGCAAGGTCACTTCGCCTGTCATCGCGACGTTGCGTTTGACCGGCACACGCATCACCGCCGAGACGATGCTAGTGGTGATCGCGATCCCCGCCGACGGACCGTCCTTCGGAATGGCGCCTTCGGGCACATGAATATGCACGTCGCTGTTGGCAAAGAATTCTTTATCGACACCAAACAGCGGCCCGCGCGAACGCACGTAACTCATCGCCGCCGAGCAAGATTCTTTCATCACATCGCCGAGTTGGCCGGTGACGGTGAATTTGCCCTTGCCGGGAACCACCGAAACTTCGACCACCAAAAGATCGCCGCCAACTTCAGTCCACGCCAAACCGTTGGTCAAACCGATTTCGTTTGCTCCTTCGATCTTGCCGTATTTGAATTTGTTCGGGCCGAGATACTCGCTAACTTTTTTCGGCGAAATCAGGTGCGAGTTAGCGGCCTTAGCTTTTGCCTTTTGCGCATGCGTGGCCTTCATTTCCTCAGTAACGATTTCTTTAGCGGTTTTGCGGCAGACCGTGGCGATCTGCCGTTCCAAGTTGCGCACTCCGGCCTCGCGCGTGTAGGAGCGAATGATTTCCTTTAACGCCGGGTCCGCAAACGTCACTTTGCGATCGCTCAAACCGTGCATTTCAATTTGCTTTGGCACTAAATATTTTTTGCCGATATTGAACTTTTCGGTCTCGGTGTAACCTTCGAGTTGAATGACTTCCATCCGGTCGAGTAGCGGGCGCGGCACGGGATGGAGAGAATTCGCAGTGGTAAAAAATAATACGGGCGAAAGATCGTAATCCACTTCGAGATAATGATCTTGAAAACTGTTATTCTGCTCAGGATCCAAAACTTCAAGTAGTGCCGCCGAGGGATCGCCGCGGAAATCCATGCTCATTTTGTCGACTTCATCGAGCAAAATAAGCGGGTTGCCTTTGTCGACCTTGCGCAACCCTTGAATAATTTTTCCCGGCATTGCGCCAACATAGGTCTTACGATGACCGCGAATTTCCGCCTCATCGCGAACCCCGCCCAGTGAAATGCGCGTGAAGGGACGATTGAGCGAACGCGCGACCGAGCGTGCGAGCGAAGTCTTGCCGACACCGGGAGGCCCGACCAAACACAAAATCGGTCCGCGCAATTTATCGGTGAGCACTTGCACCGCCAAATGCTCTAGGATGCGCTCCTTCACTTTTTCAAGACCATAGTGGTCTTCGTCAAGAATGCGTTCGGCTTCGCCGATGTCATGTTTCTCTTCGGCATAGTCACGCCACGGAAGATCGAGCATCCAGTCGATGTAATTGCGCACCACGGTGGCTTCGGCACTCATGGGTGACATCATTTTGAGTTTTTTGATTTCTTTACGAACGCGGTCTCCGGCTTCTTTGGTCCATTTCTTCTTGGTGGCGCGCTCTTCAAGCTCCATCAGCTCGGCTTGATAATCGTCTTTCTCGCCAAGTTCCTTTTGAATCGCCTGCATTTGCTCGTTGAGGTAGTATTCTTTCTGCGACTTCTCCATCTGCTTTTTGACTCGGCTGCGGATTTTTTTCTCCACTTCCAGAATCTCTATTTCACTGGTCATTAGGTTCAGTAGCTCTTCCAGCCGCGTGCCCGGATCAAACACCTCGAGGATTTTCTGCTTGTCTTCAAGTTTCAAATTGAGCTGCGCCACGATAATATCGGCGAGTTCGCCAATGTCTTCGATGGTCGAAACGCGCATTAAAATTTCGGGCGGGATGCGCTTGTTTAGTTTCACGTAAGTTTCAAACGTCGATTTCACCGAGCGCACTAAGGCTTTGGCTTCGGTTTCATTGTTAATGATTTCGGTGATGTCTTCACAATCGACCATGAAAAAGCCATCGGTCTGCAAAAAGTCTTTGATGCGCACGCGGCGCTTACCTTCGACCAAAACTTTCACCGTGCCGTCGGGCAACCGTAGCAATTGGATGATAGTTCCCACGGTCCCCACGGAATAAATATCCTTGGGCTCAGGACTGTTGGTCTTGGCATCACGTTGCGCGGCCAACACGATGTCTGTCTGTTTACTCATCGCCTCTTCGAGCGCGTTGATGCTTTTTTCGCGGCCCACAAAGAGCGGCATCATCATGTGCGGAAAAATAATCAGATCCCGCAGCGGAAGTAATGGGAGCTTTTGTATATTTGATGAACTTGTGGATGCGCTCATAGACAGACTCCTTTCAAAGGAGACCCTGGAAATGCCAGACGGAGATTTCAAGGCCTTGATATTATTTTGAAGTGAAAAAGGCGTGCGGTCAAAGGCGCTTTAGTCTGGTCGGCATTTTGATGTCGCATAACGCACTGGTCGAGTAGGTCCATTATTATGATTCCTTGCAAATGAAATTTCGCGTGAAAAATTTTCGTTGGTCTTGTGGTCGGTGGACCTCCGTAGGAGCGGTCATAATCCAGCATGGTTGCTACCAGCGCTGAGGAGATAAATAAATGAAAACAGTGCTAACGGTTTTGACTCTTGCTTTAGCCCTCGACGTGGGACATGCGGCTACCGATATTGATCTCACGCGCGCACCGAAATTGAACTGGAATGTGCAGGAGCTGGCAAGCAAGAATTACGTTTTGACGACAAGGTCGGGCTTACCTTTCCGACGCTGACCAAACCAAGAATTCAATGATAACGAGGCTGGAACCCTGCAATTTCGGTTTGGCGTCGAGCCCGCCACGCGCCACTCCGATGCTATCTATACGCATCTCTGTGAAGTCGGGACCAAGGGCAACGGCTGATCGGTGTGGCCTATGACTCAAGCAGCTCATTGGAAGCCAAATAGCCCTAACAGGTGTTCAATCCATCGAAGATTTCAATACTCCAGCGAATGTACTGCTTCCGCACAGTGGATTCCCAGCGGTTGGATTCCATGTAATTCCCAACGTTCTTGTAGTCTCGGCCCCAACTCACTAGACGCGTGAACGGTCTAGCTTCCCAAAAAGTAAGGCCTTGCGGATGGTTCCTCTGTGCGCCCAGAACGTGACGAGCAATAAGCCCAGTCACTGAGCGTAGAAAGGCCTTAAAGGTCTGCCGGTCATGTAGTTTGACCACAAGGTGAATGTGATTTCCGACATTCACGTAATGGTAAATGCGCACGCCGCATTGTTTGGCACAGTTCGTGATAACGGCGTGAATCTTATCGACATTTTTCGAATGTAAGAGAGACCGTCGGCCCTGCGCCAGGGCTGATTTTAAGACCACGTGAACCGCAAGTTTGGTCGAAAGCGGACGGGCCACTTTTGGATTGCTCTTTAATTTTGAGCCACCGAAATTCTTGAGAGATCTCATTTTGAAAAGTTCGTAATTGGTATTCTTAAGTGACATCGAAGTGATGCTAAGCTCGCTGGGTAGCGATGTCAATTTCAAAAAATTATTATCACAATACTTTGCAAACCCGGCCACGACGATCAGCTTATCGAAGATACAAATCGGTGCAGAGCCCAAGCCCAAAACCCCAACCCCAACCCCAACCCCACCCCCAAAACCTAAGCCGACTCCGCCCCACTATCACTCGCGGGCTTATCCGGATTCTTAATCTCCCGACCAAGCACCACTTGCGGCTTCGCCTGACTTGTAATCACTTCCTTAGAAATGATCACCTCTTTGACGTTCGTCTTCGAAGGAATCTCAAACATAATATCCAGCATCGCATGCTCGATCACGCCGCGCAGACCACGGGCGCCGGTGTTGCGTTTGATCGCCTCTTGCGCGATCGCTTTTAACGCGGCATCTTCAAACTTGAGCTCAACGTTTTCATAAGAAAACAGCTTCTGATACTGCTTGGTCAAAGCGTTTTTTGGCTTCATCAGAATCTCGATCAGCGCGGCTTCGTCGAGTGGGTCGAGAACCGCGATCGACGGCAAGCGGCCGATGAATTCCGGAATCAAACCGAAGCGCACGAGATCGTCGGGCTCGATTTTTTGCAACGAATTTTCTTTGACCGATAGTTTTTCTTCTTTGCTTTTGATGTCGGCCGAGATTCCCATGGAACGATTCGACAGACGGCCCTCAATCACTTTGTCCAGTCCGACGAAAGCGCCGCCGACGATGAATAAAATATTGGTGGTGTCGATCTGAATAAATTCTTGTTGGGGATGTTTGCGTCCGCCCTTAGGGGGAAGATTCGCCACCGTGCCTTCGAGGATTTTCAGCAGGGCCTGTTGCACGCCTTCGCCGCTCACATCGCGGGTAATCGACGGGTTTTCACTCTTACGCGAG
>JANXMF010000111.1 GCA_025354795.1 Pseudobdellovibrionaceae bacterium | reverse complement strand
ACGCCAAGGCGCGGGGTTGGTCCATACAGCACATCTATGAGGACAAGGCGACTGGTACCAATTCAAACCGCCGCGACCTTAAGGAGCTACAGGTAGCGGCACGCCAGCGTAAATTCGACATCTTACTGGTATGGAAACTCGACCGCATCTTTCGAAGCGTGAAGGATTGCATCAACGGTCTTCATGAGTTTGCGGATCTCGGTGTGGAATTCGTGTCATTGAAGGATAACGGCATCGACATGACCACGCCGTCAGGAAAGTTGCTGCTACACATCCTTGCGGCGTTTGCAGAGTTTGAAGCCAGCATTATCAAAATGAGAGTCATGGCGGGTTTGGACTTGGCTCGTCGGCGTGGCAAGAAGCTGGGCCGTCCCAAGAAGCGCGACGACGATAAAATCCGCGCCTTGCGGAGCCAGGGCCATTCCTTGAGAGAGATAGCGCGATTGGCGGGCGTATCGACCATGGCCGTCCAGCGATCCCTCAAGGGTGTGATCAAATCGGTGTGAAAACCTCACTCAAAAAGCCAATGATTTCAAATGCCATTTTAGCGGGTTCCCGTGCGACCAAATCTAATGTCTTGGTCACATTACCGCCGCTCATTCTCAGTCAGCATATACAGGAACGGCGAGAATTTGGTTCCTGCACCCAGAGGGCGTTCCGCTCAGGCGGTGGGAACCACCATTCGGAGACGCGATGGACGGCGATGGTCGTTCCCAAATTCGATGTAAATTTTGACTTGGCTAAAATTGAGATGAGGGGAATTCGTTTCGCCTTTAAGCAAGCAGTAACGAGCGATCAAGCGTATTTTATCAAGGTTTAGCGAATATTAGAATTAGGTCGTAGTCAGAGGCCAATTCCACACTACCTTTTCTTTCTACTAGGTGTAATGGTTGATTCTTCCCACTCTTCTTGAAGCAGCTCGCTAGACCGGTATTTGATGGACCGGATTCCTCGGTGTTGATAACCGCTTGGCAATGTTTCGGAGATATTTTGCGGAACTTTAGAAGTTTTTTGAACCCTGCGCTTTAAATTTACACGACTTCACAGGGGCTGGCTTGCTTCGACTGCAAAGGATCTTTGCGTAGACATGGTCAGTTGTCTCACCACCGATTCGCATTCGAAAAATTTTCGCAGTAACCGTTGGCGCTTTTCGGGGCAGGCCATCTTTGCTTTTTTTGTCATCTCGGCAAGACGCTCTCGCAAGTTGGCGGCGGCAAGCGTGCATCCGCGGGCGGCGACCATAAAGGCCGTTTGGAGATGGACAAGCGTTATCCAGCCGTGCGCCGGGATCTTGGCAATGAGGTACTCTTGGCTCAAGCGCTGACAAGCCTGCTCCGCAGTTTCCGGGACTTTAACGGAATCGCTCATCGCATTCGCCATGCGGGCCCAATGGTCGGCATAAACCTGATCCAGCTGGGTATAGAGCATTTCAACTGAACGCTGATCGACAAGATTGCGTAAAATTCCGCCAAAATACGTGTGATCGAACTTTTTTTCAGGATGCTTTGCCTGTTGTTTTTTAAAAATAGCGATCGCATCGAGAATGAGATCGCATGTGTACATGGAGGGCGTCAAGCGCTTCAGAAACGTCTCGATGTCAGGTGGCTTGACCTCCGCGATCGACTGATTGAGGGCTTGGGCTTTGCGTTCTGAGATGACCGGCACCGCCTGCTCGTTTCTAAAACGATTTGCCATTGCCTGGATTTTGGCTCTGATCGTGCTTGCCTCTTCCAGTGATAGCTGAGGCCGAGAAGCGAGTGCCTCATTAGCCGTCCTCTCGCCAAGACCCCTTCGTGGCTGGTTGTTTCTTAGCTGAGTGAACACGTCCGTTAGCACGTTGGCGATTGAAAACGAAAGCTCTTTGGCGGTGTCGCCATTGATGATCACTTGGCCTCCAACCCACTTTTCAAAAATGCAGAAGTTACCTTCGGTGATGCCGTTGCTTTTCGGATTGCCAGGGTATGTGCGAATAATCTCGATCCCCATATCGTCAAGGTAAGAGCGGATTGCCGGGAGGTTCTCACTCAATCGTCCGTCGATTACGATCGCCATAGGCGCAATGCCGGTGGTTTCTCTGGATTGCCGAATCGCCTCGAGAAGATTATCCGTAGTTTCACTCTCGCCGACAAGTCCGCCAATAAGCACCGTCGATTTGTAGTCGATCAGGCATTGCCAGATAAAACGAAAAATCTCGCCATTGATAATGATCTTCATCAGCTTGCCGTCAGTGCCCCATACCGCATGCGGCGCAAATCGCTCGATCCGATCTAATCCTGTATTGTTTAAAAAAATCCCCTTCGGACTCGTGAACCCAAGCTTCAGCAGCAGACTTGCGAAGGCAGAATAGGTCATTTTCAATTCATCCAAAACCTGTGGGTGCTTGTCAACGAAGCTCTTGACGGTGGCCTTGCCGCTTCTTCCTTGAAAAAAAACTCGCAGCTGGTCAATGATCGCCTCGGGCAGACCTACGCGTGGCGGACCATCGCCCGGATCTTTTTCTTCAACCTGGTGCTTAAACTTCTTCAGTGTCTCTTCGGGAATGCCGAGAACCTCGCTGATCTCGCCCCACTCCAAACCGTACTCCGATTTCTTAGTGAGCAGGAATACCTTGAACTCATCGGTGAAATGATGCCGCTCCTCGCTTTGCGTCCAAGTGCCCTGATTGTCCGCATGATAGCGAAGGACGTCGATGTGGAATTTAGTCAGGCGAAGATTACGATCCAGCTCCCGATTCTTTTTGCGTTCAATACTCAATGAGTCAGGAGGCGTAGACATTTTTTTCATAAGCATACGCGCGGATTCAAACGCCGAAGTATGGCCCACTCCCAGCTCGCGATAGACGCGAGCCATGTCGACTTCCGTTCCGATTCGATTGAGGGCCGGACGGGCAAGCAGCACAAAGGCCGCCTGCCAACTCGCAGGGATTTTCTCTAAAAATGACATCGAATAAATCTCAGCACATCGATGCCGTATGTAGCAACCAGGTTTTACTTTATTTTTGTCAGAGCTATCTTCAAGATTTCTTCCCATACGCCGTTGCCCTTTGGCGCCTCCGCTATCCGCAAAGCCAAGCGCTTATTCCAGCCGTAGAGGAAACGGTCCGCCGGCACTTCGCCAGCGGGCAACCCCATATGCGTGCGCTCAAAGTTGTAGAACTCAACCCATTCGGCAATTCCCAATGACGCCTCCTCGAGACTCGAGAACTCCTTGATCCTGAGAAGCTCCTTCTCGATTTGTTTATTGACCGACTCAACCTTGCCGTTCGAGCGCGGACTACCTGCCTTGATGTGATCAATGCCGTATTCATCGGCAATGAGCTTTTGAAAACGGTTAACCCCATTCCAACTATAAAACGCTGAGCCCGCATCGGTCATGATCGTCTGCATGCGACCATATCGACCGACACATTCCTCAAAGATCGCAATGACCGTATCGATATTCTCCGAGTCGGTCAGGCGGTGACCACACAAGAATCTCGAATAGTCGTCCTGCAAGAGAAGTAAAAATGCCTTCTGTTTATTGATGTAGAAATGCTTGAAATCCATATGCACGAGCTCTCTCGATCGCGCAGCCTCATAGCGAATAACCCGCTCTGGCTTTGTCTTTACCATTGGGGGAGTGTAGCCGTTCTCCTCGAGAATGCCGCGCACAGTAGTCACACTGATTCGCTTACCCTCACGCAACATTTGGCTCGAAACCTGTGCCGGCCCAAGCCCGGGTTTCGTTCGCCACAGCTCAAGCGCACGCTCCCAATGCTTGTGGTAACCGGAATGATGATCCACCAGATTCGGCTCGACTGGCTTCGGCGCCCGGCGCTTTCGCCACTGATATATCGACCAATTGCGCACGCCACTGAGCGCACTGGCTTCGACCACGCCGAACTGCTCCGCACCCTCCAGAATCAGGACAATTTCCTTATCCGTATACCGGCGCGATCTTCCCTGAGTCGCTGACTTCGACACGGCGATAGCCGCCAACTCCTCGCGCAAATCCCTGACCGTTACTGCAGACTTTTTCATCAGAACCCCCATCTTTGGCGAGGTCCAGTCCATCTTTTTTTGGTCAGGCTATTCCGCTTCCTAAGTGCGTTTCAAAATCAACCAATTCAGGTATGGCCTCTATGTTTGCCTATCAACACAATGAAGTTACTTCCTTAAAGGAAAAACTCGGAATTACCGACTTTCAGCAGCAACTGACACGGGCGTTTGCTGATGACACTCTCTGCACAAGCCTATTGGCAGGATCGTCGCCAGCGACGTTCAACATACCAAGCGGCGGTGCAACGACTGCTAGCCCAGCATCGATCACTTTAACCATGGGCGCAGCTCCGGCTTCGATTCCCGTGAGCACCGTACCCTCCGCTCCGATTCTGGCCACCGCTGGAGGCGCAATATCACTTGTATCGACCACTCTCGTCGCGGCGGCTCCGCAGCCATTTCAGCTCACAAATATTGTTGGCTCAAGCAACGGTACGACGGGTACGTTTACGGCAAATTTTCAAGTCAACATTGATGAAACCAAATTAGTTCGAGCCCTCAAGCCACCTGCAACAATGATCTTCTTGCAAACTAGTGGCGGCGTCACTGGTACGCAGACAATCACCGGGTGCTCAGGAGCCACAAAACCGCGCAACGAACCGCGCAACGTTGGAACGAATATTTCCAATCTAATGAATTACCACAACGGGTGCACAGGTTGTCCCTTTGGGCCCGTTCCGATGCTCACCTGTGTCGCCGCGTGCAACAGGTTCTGCCTCTACGGACTGGGCTTTTCGGGCGGCACAATCGTTGAGTGCGATTCCAGCACCAGCAATGCAGTATGTATATGCACTCCTTAAGACAGAGGCGAAATTCATGAGGGATACTCCTCATTTTAACCTTGTGAAACTATTCCACAAAAAGAGCTTCAGGCATACAACGGCCATATTTTTACCAATTAACAAAGGGTTCAGAAATCCATTACATACTGGGCACGCTCCACATGGTCGTTCAATTGAGTGAATTTCCTGATCGGGTGCGGGCAAATCTCAACGGAGCCAAGAATGTTATTTTGGAGACTGGATATCCTGATCAATTTAGAAACAGTATGAAAATATCTTTTGATGATCTCGCATTGGCAAAAGGAAGTACGAGCACCTCGCCTCTTGATCCAGACAAGCGGGTATAAGACAAATAAAGGCCACTTTTTGGCGCTTTGCAAACTATCGACAGGCTGGATTCCAGACGCTGGCGGGACCCTGGCGGCGTAGTTCAGGTCAATTTTGCGATTGGATCCTGATTTTCGGCAAGGAATTTTGCT
>JANXMF010000092.1 GCA_025354795.1 Pseudobdellovibrionaceae bacterium | reverse complement strand
GATGGCGCGAGGATCTTCTGCCGCATCCGAAGTTATCTCTCAACTTGCAGAAAGAACGGAGTCGGCCCAACTGAAGCGTTGACGCATCTCTTTGAAGGCAAACTTCCCGCCTTCATCACGTAGCTGCTGACCAGTTACGATCGCTTTACATCCGCGACAGTGAGAGTAAGTCCTTCCAGTCTAACTTTCGATTTCATTTTTTTCTCCTCAACTGCATCGTCAGAACCACCACCAGAATTTGATGATAGTTGGGAAAACTGACTCTGTCAGCTTCGCGATGGATTATGTTGAATACCGTTTTGACGTACCACTTAGCTCCAGGCTTTCGATTCTGGCCTTTAGATCCCGGCATTGTCGCATCAACTCCCTGATGATAAAAATGTGCTCCTTCGTGGGATTGGAGTAGCCTGAGACCTGACTAAAACATCAAAGGCGCAACAAAGGCAAAGAACGCACCCACCACGTAGATCCCGACCGATGCATAATATATCATAGGAAACCAATCCTTCGCACTCGCGCAAGCGTCGCCGAGCGACGGATCAGTGGGACAATCTTCGCCCCTTAACCTTATTTGAAGAATACCACCGAGGATGAGCAAAAGTCCGCCGCCGGCAAAAAGCCATAATTTATTTTCGGAAAACCAGACCAGCTGAGGTATGGTCCCAATCAGACTCGCAAACGCCGCCCCAAAACCGAGCACAACAAAAAGTGCGGGAAGGGCACAGCACAGGAGAGTGCTGAGCGCGGTAAAGAGACTAAGAAAAGCCAGCGTCGGCTTCAAGGGGTTAGTGCCGTTCGATTTTTTCAATGCTATAGCCGGAGTCGGTGAGAATGCTGGTAATCTTATCGTCGGCCAGGGTCTGCCCGTCTTTGAGATCAATGATGACAATTTTTTTCTCCAGGCTCACATCGACTTTGGCGACGGCGGATTCGACTTTGAACTTCTTGGTGATACCCTGAGCGCAGAAAGCACAAACCATTCCCTTCACAGATACTTGTACGACCTTGGCATTTGCGAAACCACTAAAACAGACGAAGATTAGGAATGCGATGGCCTTTTTCATAAACCTCTCCTCTTAAAAATGGAACATGAAGTTCAGCATCCAATCGCCGTCGGTGCTGACCCCCGTTTCCAATAAAACGCTTTTATAAAAGAGCCGAACCAGCGGCGTGATGGAATATTGCTTCATCAGGCTCGGGTTGTACTGGTATTGAAGCATAAGCCAGCTTGCGATTTCATTGAACTCAGCTTCATATGGCGCCATCCCTAGACGCCCCTCGATATGGTAAAAGTCCGGCCCGAGACTCGCCCACATTTTTTCGTATTTGGCGGAGATGAAATATTTCCTGCTTTCGGCATCGGCTTCGACACCTGCAATGCCGGCCCCATGCGTTTTATTTTCGAAATAAAGCGCGCCGTATGCGCCATAGGTGTAGATGTTCGCCTGGTAATTGGATTCGTTCCAACGTTTTAACAAGTAATCGAATTGGGGGGCAAAAAACTGTACACGACCCGTTGGCGTGTCAAAGCGCATGATCCTGGCCACGAAAGCCGCATCGGGCCTGAAGCTGTAGGTGATCCAGTCATCCGTAAGGAAGGATTGGTTCCACGTCATCACTCCGACGGCACCCTGAAAGGCGACTAGATGCGCATGCACGTTCAATCCTGAAATCAGCAAAAATAAGACCGAAATGAACTTTCGCATAACCAGGGCTATACTCCCATGATTCGACGAGTTCAGTAACTCATTTCTGGCTAAGCTTGAGGGCCTCTCCCCAGATCTTGACGAAAATAGTGGTTGAGCTTCGCGTGCAATTGCTCTCAAGCCCCCGGCTCCCGCGAGCGCAACAGACGTCATAGTGCTGAGCTTCGTCGCGCGCGTGGAGCGACAATCTAGTTGACTCCCCAAGCTCACCCATGATGCTACCTAGGCATGAAACAAGCTCTGACTTGGTCTTTCCTTCTCTATGTCATCGCTTTGCACACGTCCATGGCAGGAATGGAAATTTGCGGCTGGCTGGTGATCGCGCTGACGATAGCCACTAGACCCAATCTCACAATTTGGAATAACAATCGCACGCTGAACCTCTGGCTCGGCGCCATCGTACTCGTCGTCTTCGCATCTCTACTCAGTCTCCCGCAAGAAAAGGGGTTCTGGTTTCAATTCGGATTTATGCGTTGGACGCTGGTGTTATGGGGACTCAGCTTTGCGCTATGCCAAATTTGGAGTGCGGAATTTGAGCAACGGCTTCTCAGTGTGTGGTGGGTCACCGTCGCGGTCGCGGGCGCCTACGGAGCTTTTCAATGCTTGACCGGAATCGATCTCATTCGCCACGACGCCGTTATTTCACAAGGCGGCGGGCTATTCAAAGCCACCGGCTTTTATTCGGAGTCGATGATTTATTGCTATAGCCTCGGGCTATCGGTGCTAGCCGCGTATGTTCCAGTCCGCGAGCACAAGGGGCGCTTGGCTGCGGGCTCAATGTTTTTATTTGGCACTCTGGGAATTGTAGCCTCGATGGCTCGCGGAGCTTGGCTGGCGTGGTTGGCGGTCACTTGCGCCTATTTGTTCATACATAAAAGACGTTTAGTGGCGCCGGCGATTGCGGTGTTTGGGGCCACGGTCGGCGGCTTGGCCATGGTTAGCGAAGGTTTGAGCCGAAGGATTGTTACTTTGGCGCAGTTCAAAATGGACCACAGCGGATCGGTGCGCATGGATTTGTGGAATTCCTATTGGCATATGTTCTTAGATCATCCGCTGTTGGGCATTGGCTTGCTGGAAGGGGATAAACTTTTACCAAAATACTATGCGCAACTGGGGCTCTCACCTTGGTACTTGGCCAGCGACGGAGTGACTCAGCTTCCCTTTGTTTCGCATGCGCACAACAATCTCTTGCAGTGGTTGGCGGGCACGGGAATCTTGGGCTTGATTTGCTATGTGACGGTGAGTTTTATTTTCCTGCGCAAAGCCTGGCGCTTGCGCGCGGTTTCTGACTGGGGATGGTCTTTGTTTTTGGCCCAGGTGTATTTGCATCTCGGCGGGCTCACCGAAGCCAATTTTATCTGGGGCGCGGTGAACCATATGATTATGTTTGTGTGGGCACTGACCCTGACCATTGAACAGGTTGGGGCAACAAAAACATCGGAGGAATTATGAAGCTGGTTTTAACGATTCTACTATTGACCTCGCTTTTCGGCTGCGCGGTCGCACAAAAGGATTACGCCTACATGGCTTCGGAAGAATATCAGAGCAAGCCTAAGCTCACGCAAGCCTTGATCTCAGCCTCCGAACCGTTGTCAGAGACTTCGATTCAGAAAATTCTTGCGAGCAAAGTGTCGCTTCCTAAGAACGAGTCCTGACGTCACGATCTAGAAACTGGCCTCTTGAGGCGCCACTTCTATTGACTCACCCGCAACCCTCACCTGAAACTATACTCATGAAAAAAATCCTCGGCGGTCTCCTTATAGTCTCCGCGCTCAACACGCCCGCCCAAACTATTCAAACCAATCTCGGCCCGAGCGAAAACGCGCTGGCCGCCAGTAACTATCATAAGTTTGTGCATTACCCGGCAAACGCGTCCGACGACCCGAGCTCGCTTCAGGCCTGGGTCGGCATTGTGAGTAAAATCATCACCTCACAGAACTAACAGTTGCTCAACTCAGGGTGGTTAGCGTAGCTACTAGTACTCCATCAAATAAGTTTTTCCCTATAGTCGGCAGGATTATAGTCGAGGCTTT
>JANXMF010000069.1 GCA_025354795.1 Pseudobdellovibrionaceae bacterium | reverse complement strand
AAGGAGCGAGCGTGGTGGTGGGAACGCCCGGACGCGTGATTGACCATCTTGAGCGCGGTTACCTGCGCCTTAAGAATCTCACGACTTTGATACTTGACGAAGCTGATGAAATGATTTCGATGGGGTTTAAAGACGAACTTGAGAAGGTCATGGCGCAAGTCCCACGCGAGTCCAGCAATATTTGGCTGTTTTCGGCGACTATGAACAAACAAGTGAGCCGGGTGGCCGACACTTACCTGCGTACCCCGCGCCAGGTGCGGGTGAATCGCAAAGAAATGCTTTCGAGCACGGTCGAGCAATTCTATTATCCGACCAAAGAAGGCAACAAGCCCGAAGTTTTGTGCAAATTGATCGAAGCGGCTGACGATTTTTACGGACTGATTTTTTGTCAAACCAAATCGTTGGTGAATGACCTGACTGGATATTTAATCGAAAAAGGCTACCAAGTGGATTGCCTGCACGGCGACAAGGAGCAGGCTGCGCGTGAACGCACCATGCAGTCCTTTCGCGAGCGGCGCGTGCGCATTTTGGTCTGCACCGACGTGGCTTCGCGCGGACTCGACGTAAAGGACATTACCCACGTGATCAATTATTCGCTGCCGCGCGAACTCGACAACTACGTCCACCGCATCGGCCGCACCGCTCGCAGCGGCAAAACCGGCATTGCCATGAATTTGGTGACCAATAGCCATCGGCGTCTGATCTCGCGCATTGAACAGTTAACAAAATCGCGCATGCTTGAGGGAAAAATCCCGGGTCGGCGCGAAATCGGCATCAAAAAAGTGGCGCAGCTGCTGCCGAAATTTCAAGCCGCCCATCCGCGCCACGGGCGGGCTCTGGAAGTGATGAGCGAGGCATGGAAAAAAGAACTCGCGGGCCTTAGCCCAGAAGAAGTCGCGGCACGCTTTATTACTCTGGTGATGCCGGAGATTTTTGGCGAGCGGCCCCCACCTAGAACTGAACGCCCAGATTCACGCCACTCATAGTCGTTTTGTTGCGCGGTTCCCATAACTGAATCATGCCGCGCGTGGTGCTGACGTCGACTTTGTTCGAGTCCGCAATATTCCACTGCTGAATGTAAAGCTCAACATTGAGGATCCAAGTTGGAAAATCCCAAGCGGCCGCGACTCTCAATTTGTACCCGCTGCCGCTTGTTTGCTCATTGTGTATGTCGGAATTTCCGGGATTGATTTCACTCAAACGGCTTTCAACTGTACCAAATAAAAACACATTGTATTGGGCGCCGACACTGAGCCTGAGCGCAGACCACGCACGCGCCTGATAGCTTAAGGACAATGGTAAATAAAAATAATTTATGTCACGGGTGTAAGAAGCCGCCCCATCGACTTTGTTTTTCAGACTCCATATGGCGAAGCCCGCCGCACCCTCGAGCGACTCGAAAAAACCGGCGGTGAATACTCCCTGCAGATTAAAAATCCGTTCATTGGAAGAGTCTTGCACGGGCGTGCGGACCCCAGTGTCCAAATTGGAGATTGAGCCGTCGTAATGGGTGCGGCCCAAGAAAGAATCGAGACCAAAAACCAAGGCCAGGGGCAGCGAGGTGTGAAACGGCTGCCAGCGATAGCTAAAATCCAGCTCAGTCAACCGACCATTCAGACTCATCACCCCGGGTTCCACATAGGTGTAGGCAACCGAACCCAAACTCAACCTGTACGGATGGTTGTCGCGCTCGCCACTGAGCGCTTCGTCGGCCCACCCCGGAGTAGCCAGTAAAAAGAAGACCGTGCAAAAACTAAGAACAACGGGCATCGAAACTACTCCACTTTTGACGCCGAACCTTGCGCCACGATTGGTTTTAATATAGATGTTAATCACATTTGCATACAGGAAGGATCACGTGATGAAAATCTATGGCTCGCCGCGCTCCAGTGCCGGTCGTTGCTTTTTAATGCTTGAGGAAGCTGGGGTCAGCTACACCAGCGTCGCCCTCGATATGATGGAAAAGAAGGAACATAAGGCGCCCGAGTATTTGCGTCTCAACCCCAACGGCAAAGTTCCCTGCCTGGTCGACGGCGATTTTGTGATTTGGGAATCCCTCGCGATCAACCACTACTTAGCGGAAAAATATAAGCCTGAGCTTTTAGGTAAAACTCCTGAGCAGAAGGGACTGATTCAACAGTGGAGCATTTGGGGTCTAGTGGAGCTGCAAGCGCCAATAATCGACCTCTTTATCCAAAAGGTGTTTGTGCCCGAAGCCAAGCGCGATCAAACCATCATAGCCAAATCCAAGGAACGGATTCCACCGCTGCTTAAGATTCTGGATGAGGCACTGGCCGGTAAAGAGTACTTGGCGGCTCCCGGTTTTACCTTGGCCGATCTGAACGTGGCCTCAGTGGCGAATATCGCCCCCATCCTTCAGTTTTCGCTTGAGGATTACAAGAATATTGCGACTTGGATGGGTCGAATTAAGACGCGGCCGTCATTTCAAAAAGTGGCGGGCTTGCGCACGGAAGCGTCCTTTAATTCTATGTCGTTGAAAACACTGTGATGAGTGCCCCAAATCAAACAAGTGTAGTGCGCTATCAGCGCAGCGAGCATGCATCCACCCCCATTCCTAACACTAGGACTACCGGTGACTTCGAGGCCAAAAACAGCACCCGCAAAAGGCACTCCGAACACGGAGCCGAAACCCGCGCTAAGCCCGGTTAAAATCAGCGACCTGCGCTCGCTCGCAGTCAACGAAAAACACCGGCTCAATTGATCCGCCAGCGCGCCGCCCATTTGTACCGCCGTACCTTCGCGGCCAGCGGAGCCCCCGCCCAAATGAGTCAGCAGTGTTCCACTAAACACTGCGGGCACTAGGGGCCACGGCAGCGGCTCCTTGGGCTGGTGAATTTCCTCGAGCAGTAGGTCGGTGCCCTCTTCGAGGCGCCGACCAAGCCGGTGATAGAGAAGGCCGATGCATAGGCCTAGCGTGGGCAAGAGAAAAATCCACAGCGCCTGAGCCTCACAGGCCTGGGTTACAAGCTCTAACGCCCACAAAAAAAAGCCGACAAACTGCCGGTCATAATTCCTACAACGCAGATTAATCCAAGCATTTTGGCCACGTTGCCACCTTCGTCCTTCGCCATTGACTTCATTATTGCCACGGTCAAAGCTAAATTGAAATGGCGAATTCGGCACGTGTCACCAATTGTATTGTGTTTTTGTTTGCCCTCTCGTTCACTTTCTTTGCCCTCCAGTCCGCCGATGTGCTGATGTATCTCGCCTTGGCCCGTGATTTTATAGTGCATGGCGAATTTGCGCCGAAAGATCCTTACCTTTATTCCCTAGGCAACGCCGATTTGCACATCGCCCACGAATATCTCAGCTACTTACTTTTTAGCGGGGCCTGGGAAGTGTTCGGCGTTGCTGGATTAACCGGCCTGAAAATGTTGATCCTGACCCTGCTCTTTGTGCTGGTCCTGCGTTTTCCTCCGCGCGAGTCACAAACCGAGCCGCTGTGGCTGATGCTCTGGATGCTCGCGGTGGCGGCGGCCTCGTTTCGCTTTATCGAACGCTCGTCGATATTCTCGGATTTGTTCTGCATCTTGCTGCTGACTTGGTTACTCGAAGCTAGGCACATCACGCGCGCGCTGGTGGTGCGGATGGCGGGACTATTCTTATTGTGGGTGCAGCTCCATCCAGGATTTCCGCTGGGAATTTTGATGCTGGCCATGTGGGGGGTTTGGCGCGCATTCACTGAACACGGATTTCAACGGAAATCTCTGGCGTGGTTGCTGATTCCACCGGTGCTCTTGTGCGTGAATCCGCTGGGGGTCGAGGGCGCGCTTTATCCGTTTCGCTTTGCTTTGCATGAAGCGCATTTTTTGAAACTGCATAATTTCGAGTGGTTCCCAAGTTATCATCCGGCCTTTCGCGCCACGCCGGAGATCCTCGCGTTTTGGTTGTTATTGCTGGCCAGTGCCGTGCTCTTACTGCGGGCACGGGCCTGGCGAAATCTTAATGGTCTCTTCGCGCTATTTTGCGCGGCCTCGGCTATTCAAGCCGTGCGCTTTGTTCCGTGGGCGAGTTTTGCTCTGGTCATTCTCTGCAAGCCCGCGCTGCCAGTGTGGCGTGGCCGCGTGAGCCAAATTCTCTTTAACCTATTGATCGTGGCTATGGCCACGATCGCGGTGAAAAATTTTACGCTCGGTTACTCCAGTTCCTCGGGCCCGCGTTATCCGCGTTTCGCCTTCGACAAGAATTTTTTTCCCATGGAAACTTTAGATTTTTTGCGCGCCAACCGTCTCGCCGGCAACTTATATAACGCCCACGATTTTGGCAGCTACCTGGTGTGGCAGGGTTATACGCCCATTTTTCACCACGGTTTTGTGACGGATTTGGGCTTTTATCAGAACGATGTGATCGGAGTTTTCCAATCGCAAGAGCGATTTTTACAGTTGGCGCACAAGTACAATTGGACCAAATTGCTGGTCGATAAGCACGGTAGCTATCCCTATTTTTTTAAAATTCTTTCGCCATTGACCAATTGGAAAATTGTAAGCGAGGATGACGCCTCATATTTGATCTATTATCTTCCGGAGGGTGGGTCATGAAAACCGAAGTCGTAGTGGTCGCGGGCGGATGTTTTTGGGGCGTTGAAGATTTACTGCGCCAAGTTCCAGGGATTCTTGAAACTGAAGTGGGCTATGCCGGAGGCCACACCGACAATCCCACTTACGAGACCGTTAAAACCGGCAGCACCGGCCATGCCGAGGCCGTCAGTCTGACTTTTGATCCGCAGGTAATTTCCATGATTCGGGTATTGGAATTATTTTTTCAATTGCACGATCCGACCACCCGCAACCGTCAAGGTAACGACGTCGGTTCGCAATACCGATCAACTATTTTTGTGATTGGTGCTGAACAGCGCTCGGCTGCGCAAGTCGCAATAGTCAGCGCCGCTAAAAAGTGGCCCCGCCCGCTGACGACCACGATTGAAGATCTAAAAGCGTTTTATTCAGCCGAGCACTACCATCAAGATTATCTACAAAAAAATCCGGGTGGGTACACTTGCCATTATTGGCGTGGACCTGTTAGCGAATAATCCTAGAGGGCTGATCAGAAGACAGCCCGGTTATTTTGCCACCGGCTCATGATCCGGCGTGATCAAGCGCGAACCAAAGCGCATAAAGAAGCGACGTATAGTCTCCATATAAGCAAATACCGAGGGAATCACAATCAAAGTAAGGAAGGTGGAACTCACCACGCCACCAATCACCGCGACCCCGAGCGAACTGCGTTGGGTGGAAACTTCGTTCAAACCCACCGCCACCGGAATCATACCTGCGATCAAAGCGAAACTCGTCATCAAAATCGGTCGCAAACGCACTGTCCCCGCCTCCACAATCGCTTCCTTCAGCGGCATACCTTTTTCAAGCAGCTGGTTGATATAGTCTACCAAAATAATCGAATTCTTAGTGGCAAGACCCATCAACATAATACAGCCGATCATCGAATACAGATCGAGTGACTTACCGCCCACGTAGAGCCCAAAGAACGCTCCGCAAGCCGCGAGCGGAATTACCATCATAATAGTGAAAGGCGTGAAGAATGATTCGTAAAGCGACGACAACACTAAATAAATAAAAATTAATCCCAACAGTGCGGCCGTGATCATGCTGCTGATCAGCTCCTGAAAGTTTTCAGCCTGGCCTACAAAGCGGTAAGTCACCCCGGGAGGAAGCTCAAGTTCACCGCCGGGCGCATACCACGCTTTCAGATCGCCGATCGCGCCGCCCATGCCCGGGCCGGTCGGCGAAATGTCGGCCATAAGTTGCACATAACGCCCGCGATTTTCGCGGTCAATCGAAGCTGGACCCGTGGTCGACACCGGCTTGGCCACTTGCCGCAGCTCTACCAAACGTTCGTTCATATTGGGCACTAAAATTCGTGGATATTCCTTTTCCAGATCCCGCTGATCCGGTTTCAAACGCACGCGCACGTCGTATTCGAGACCGTTCTCACGAAACTTCGCGGGCGTGACACCTTCGACCTGGGCATTGAGTTCGCGTCCCACCAAGCTACTACTCACGCCCAAACGTTGAGCGGCGTTTAGGTCCACTTGCACTTGAAATTCTGGCTTACCGGGCCGGTAACTGGTGTCGATATCTAGCAGTGCTGGATGACCCTTAAGTTTGGCCATCGTGCGTTTGGCTAAATCCTCGATCACCGCTAAGTCTTGGCCCACTAGATTCATGGTGAAGGGTCGCGTGCCGCCGCCCACATAGTCGACGTCCTTGACCGTGGGATTCGCATCCTTGAAATCAATTAAATCTTGGCGAATTTGTGCTTTAAAAGCCGAGGTACTGATGTTGCGATCTTTAAACGCTTTTAGTGCCACAAAGAAATCCGCTTTGTTCTTTTCGCCCTGACTGTTACCGACTGTCAGCACCGCATTGACCACTTCCGGATGCTTGCGCACAATCGCGTCGACTTCAAGAGCGCGGTCACGCATGCGCTCGAGGCTGGTGCCAGGTTTCATATTTAAACCGATGGAAAATTCACCATTGTCCTGAGTGGGAAGAAACGTTTTTGGCACTTTCTTCAGCGGAATTACGCTCAGCGCGACAATGAGCAAAGTGGCCACCAATGCCACCCACGGCCGTACCAAAACCGCGCGCAAGAAGGCGGTGTAGGCGCGCTGCACGCTATCTTGAAGCGCGTTGAATAGCCGCACCGGTGTCCGCACGATATACATAATGCCGGAGGTGGCCTCGGCCTTGTGGGCCCCACCAAAATAAGCGCTCATCATCGGCGCATTGGTGAGAGCATCAAACAAACTTATGGCCATCACAAAGCACACGGTCAAGCCAAACTGTTTAAAAAATTGTCCAACCACGCCCGACAAGAAACCGATCGGTAAGAACACCGCCACTATCGTGAGCGTGACCGCCACCACCGCCATCGTCACTTCCAGCGTGCCCTCCAGCGCCGCGAGCCGCGGACCCTTATTCATTTCCATATGCCGAAAAATATTTTCACGCACCACGATCGCATCATCGATCAACAGACCAACGGCCAAACTAAAGGCCAGCAGGCTCATCACATTGATACTAAAACCGGCGATCACCATCAGAGCGCAAGCGCCGATCAGGGAAACCGGAATCGCCACCGCCGTAATCAAAGTCGAGCGCAAATTGCCGAGAAAAAAGTAGACCACCAAGATGGTGAGTAAAATACCGATGGCGATGGACTGTTGCACATCTTCCACATTAAGCGAGACGTAGCGCGCTTGATTCGACACAATACTGAGCTCGACATGCGCGTCTTTATAGAGTCCCTGCACATCGGCGTTGATTTTCGCAACTTGGCGTTTCACCGCATCGGAAACCGCCACAGTGTTGGCGCCGCTTTGTTTATAAACATAAATCAGCATAGTCTTATGGCCGTTCCAAAACGTATAAGAGGTGGCGTCTTCGAGCGTGTCGTGCACCTGGCCCAGATCGCGCAAGCTCAGGGCGCGGTCATTGCCTAAGAAACTGACCGCGGCATTTTCAATGGCCTTAACGCTGATGAATTCCCCCAGCGTGCGAAAAACCATATCCTGGCCGGAGGATTCGCGACTCACTGAACCTGCGGGAATATTTTCGCCGGTCGCCGCCAATCGCTGGGCGACGCCACTCACCGAGAGATTGCTGCGCGCGAGTTTAGCGCGGTCAAGCTCCACATGAATTTCGCGCTTGCGCCCGCCCATCACTTGCACCAAACCCACGTGGTCGATCTGTTCCAGTTTAGGCTTGATGATCTCATTGGCCAGATCATAGTGCGCGGCCGGCGGCAACTCGGCGTTGAGGGTGAGCATGATAATCGGCTGATCCGAAGGATCGATGCGGCGGATAGTGGATTCTTTGATGCTGGTTGGAAGCTTGGTGCGGGCACTGGAAACTTTGTCGCGCACCTGTTGCTCGGCGTATTTGATATCGGTTTCGAGCGTGAATTCGCAAATCACAACCGAGCGGCCCTCACGATTGGTCGAGCGAATGGTTTTCATCCCGCTGATGGTGCCGAGTTCCTCTTCGAGCGGTTTAGAGACCAAAATTTCCACTTCTTTTGGACCGGCGCCCGGATAAGGGGTTTGCACCGTCACGATCGGCAAAGTCACGTCCGGAAAAAGATCGACCGGCAGGCGCTTGAACGCGAATAGACCAAGCACCATAACTAACAAGAGCACACAGGTCACAAACACCGGACGCTGAATGGACAACTTCGGCAGATTCATGGCTTGGCCTCAAAGGTTTGAATAACATTGTGGCTCTTGATAAAGGCCAGCTCCGCGCGCACCCGTTGAATCTGTGCAAGCGCCAAATTTTGTTCAAAATTGATGGCTTCGAAAGTGGTTGCACGGCCATTGAGCAGGCGCTGCTTTTCGCGCTTCACAAGTTCGGTTTGGATCTTCTCGATCCGGAGCGAGCGGTCATAGCGCCCGCGCGCTTCGGTTTTTTGCATAATTAGATCCGCCCAAACTTGCTTTTCGTTAAAATCGGCTTGCGCACGGAGATTCTCGGCCGAAGTTTTCGCCAAACGCGAAGCGCGATTTAAATCGCGCACCAGACTTAGGTCGAGAGGCACACTTAGAGCAATCCCCACATTCCAGGTGGGATAGCGCGACGACTCCATTTGTTCATAGCTGCGCGCGGACATCGCATCGCGACCATTGGTCGCGATCTTGGCATTGAGATCCACCTGCGGACTCACCTGCGAGCGTGACAGTCGGGTCTGCGCGATCCCGGCCTCCGCCTGAGCACGGATCATGGCAAAATCTTCGCGCGCCATATGGCCCTCGGGCCGTTTGCGGATATCGGTCATAAATGTTTCCGTTGGTAGCGCCTCAAGTTGCGGGACGTCGTCCGAATTTTCAGCGCGCAAACTATTGAACTGGCGGGCCATCACCGCGCGCTCGTCGAGCGAACTTTGCAGTTCGAGCTCGCGCGTGTCGAGCGCCGCTTGCGCCTGCATGGAGTCGGTGTCGTCAAACAGTCTGAGGCGCGCGCGATTGTTCATGTAATCGCGCAACTTCTTGGCTCGGTCCACATTTTCTTGCTGGAGTTTGACGATCTGATTGAACGACACTATCGACCAGTAAGCATTGTGTGCGCTCAACAGCAAAGTTTTGAGATGGTAGCGCTCTTTGAGCAAATCATTTTCAAGTTTCGCGCGCGCCATCTCAATTTGCGCACGGGTGCCTTCGCCAAAACCATTGCGCCAAAAACTCTGAATCAACAGCAACACCGCGGTCGACTCCATGAAATCTGAATCGGCGATAAACTGCGAACTCGCTCCCTTGATGGTGGTGCGTTGGGCATTGACAAATATGTCAGCCCCTAAACCAATTGAAGTTTGTTTACGAACGCCCAGGCGCCACACGTTCCCACGGGTTTCGGAGCCCATCATGAACGGTTGCATGGTCGGCTTTTTATCGTCGAACTGGTTGTAGCTGGCGTAGCCCTCAGGAGCCAGCACCAACTCGGGCTCTTGCGCCCGCAGTTGCATGGACTCAATCAATTCCAGTGAGGCGCGAGCCTCGGGATTTTGTGCCTGAACCGCGGCGAGATAGCCTGGCAAATCTAGAGTCGTGGCGTGGGCGCTCGTGCAGACCATTAAGCCAATGATTAAGTATCGCATTTACAAATTTCCCGCTTTCTGCCAATTTATCGATTTCATCTACAAACTTCAAAAGTTCACTTTCCTTGCTGCATGAGGTCGAGTAGGATTCGCTGCATGTGCGCCGACACCATTGCCATCACCACTTTTTATCGCTTTTTGCCACTCGCACCTGAGCCAATCGCGGCGCTCAAAACCCGCCTCGAACAGGTCGCTGAAGGCGCAAATTTGCGCGGCCTTTGTCTCTTGAGCGCGGAGGGCATTAATGCCACTGTATCCGCCTCTCGCAGCGCAGATCTCGTGTGCTTCAAAGCGGTAGTGCAAGAAGCGCTTGAACTGCACGACCTGCAGTTTAAAGATTCGTCCGGTAAGAAACATCCATTCCGCGAATTCAAAGTAAAGGTAAAGAATGAAATCGTCACGCTTGGCAAACCAGGTTTTTGCCCGACGCTGCCTCATAATGATCACATAACGCCCAAGCAGTGGCAGGCCGACATTAGGGATCCGGACACCGTGGTACTCGATACGCGTAATGCTTACGAGATCAAAATTGGAAAGTTTCGTCGTGCTGTCGATTTAGGTCTCAAAGAGTTCAATGAATTTCCGCAGCGGGTGAAGAGTCTCAATGCCAACAAGGACCAACGCATCCTTATGTATTGCACGGGCGGGATTCGCTGCGAGAAAGCGATTTTGGAAATGCGCGCGCAGGGTTTTAAAAACGTGGCGCAGCTCGAAGGCGGTATTCTCAATTACCTTAAAGAATTTCCCGAACACGATTATCAGGGTGAGTGCTTCGTCTTTGATTATCGCGTAGCCGTTGACCAAAACCTACAAGCCACTTCATCCTATCGCCTCTGTCCCCATTGCGGCCAACCTGGCAAAACCGCCATCACCTGCTGCAAATGTGCGCGCCAAGAAGTCATCTGCGAGGCGTGCTTCGACCAAAATCAAACCCACCCCACCTGTTCCAAGAATTGCGCCCATCACCGGGCGGTAAATTCCGGATCGCGCAAACCACACCTGCCTGAACTCAGTAAACGCCACCGCCGCTGATATCGTCTTAGAATAAAACAATGTCGCGAGCGCACGTACATTCCTGGTACACTGTTCAACCTCTTAACAGCAAAGCCACTTGGCGACGACAATAGCCATGCTTGGCTGGCCCATCCTTTGCGAGATCTTAAGCCATGAAGTCAAAATTTGTCCTCCATTTGATTCTAATCCTAGTGTTCAACGTTGGTGTAACTGGTTGCGGACAGGTGAATTTCCAAAGCACCAACTCCTCCAGTGGTTCAACCAATGGAGCTGCGGGCCATCCTGGTGGTCCGAGCGACTCCGGCACTCCCGGCAATCCCGGCAATCCCGGCAATCCCGGCAATCCCGGCACTCCCGGCACTCCACCACCGATTGTCGAGGTGTTGAAAACCCTTCAACCCACCCTTGCCGTACGCGGACTGGCTTGCTTGATGTGTCACGCGGACATTCGCTCAAACATCGTCACCGATTTTGGTTATGGCCACGACTATTTCTTAGGCGGCGGAACGAGATTCGACGATCAGAGCTGGTACAATAATTTGGCTAGTACTTGGCAAACGGCACACCAAATTGTCGGTACCGTTTACGTTCCCGATGTCTACGTCACTCCGGCGGCTCTAGCGATGCTGGACAATCAGTCCAATCCGCCTCAGCCCATGAAACTTGCGGATTTTATGCTCACGCCCTACACACCCCAATGGAACTTTGACGGTAATAATATACAGCAAGCCATGGTCAGCCGGGTGACTCCCGCCGATGCCAACGGCCCCAAGGTTGTGTCAGTTGCCAAGGTCACCATTCGAGCCCCGAGCGCAGATGAGATGAGTGCTTTAGATCCCGAGTTCTTTAACGGACCGGTCGGCTTTAAGCGCGCGGGATCAAGTACTACCGTACAAATGCTGGTGAATGGCACAGACCATGGCGCATATGTAAGTAATGACCCCAAACAAGCTTTGGACTGCAGCGACTCGGACATTCTGGTAAATGGAAGCCTGTTTCTCCGCGGCCTGAAAATCAAGTCCGCCAAGGGCTGCAGAATTTACGTTGTGGGCAGCGTTTTCATTGAAGATGCGATCGACTACCTCGATGGCGGGGATTCCAATCTGCAGATCACCAGCTCCCGCGCCGTGGTGATGGGTATTAATAGTAGCCGTTTACACCACCGCCTGCTCGATGACAACCGAGGCTTGCAACTCTCCGAAGTAAACTATTCCACTTTGGCCGGACAAGTATATGAGGACGCCTTGCGTATTGGCACCCTTCGTGATGCCGAAGACGATTACAGCGGCGGACGTAAAACTATCGACTATTCAGGTCTGTTGCTCAACGCTCCGATGATTCACAGCCGTTACTTAGGAATGTTTAAAGGCACCATCGTGGCAGAAGCGGCGATGTTTTCTCTCGGCGCCTTTCATTTTGAATTTGATCCTGTGTTTACCCGGACCTCGGTATTTCCATTGCTGAAGACAACTATATTGGAAGCAAAATAACCGGCACAAGGGCCCGCTGGGGCCCTTGAATGGCTCGGGACTTTATTTTTCGACCCGAATACGCATGCAATAGAATGACCGCCAAACAAATACCAAGCCTACAACGAACAGCACCGCACCAATCCAGCGGGCCGTATCCGCTGCCTGAACCGCGATCTCAACCGCGAGCAGTCCAAACAGGGTCGTGAACTTAATGATCGGATTGAGCGCTACCGACGAAGTGTCTTTGAAGGGGTCACCGACCGTATCACCGACAACGGTCGCCGCATGTAGGGGCGTGCCTTTTTCGCGCAAATCGACTTCCACATATTTCTTAGCATTGTCCCAAGCGCCACCGGCGTTGGCCATAAACATAGCTTGGTAAAGTCCAAACACCGCGATGGAAATCAAGTAGCTGGCAAAAAAGGTGGGATCAAAACATGCAAATGCCAGCGTGAAAGAAAAAATCACGCCGAAAATATTGAGCATTCCGTTTTGCGCGTACTGGGTGCAAATCTTCACCACTTCCTTGGATTTTTCAACCGAGGCGGCCTCGGCACTGTCGAGGCGGATGTTCTTTTTGATGTACTCCACCGCGCGATAGGCGCCGGTCGTAACCGCTTGCATCGACGCACCAGTGAACCAGTAAATGACTGCCCCACCAGTGATAAATCCGAGCAGCACTCGGGGATCTAGCAAATCCAGTTTCAAATGCAGCAACAGGATGATTGAAAAAATCATCGTCGTCGCACCAATCACCGCCGTACCAATTAACACGGGTTTAGCCGTCGCCTTGAAAGTATTCCCGGCTGAATCATTTTCTTCGAGCAGGAGTTTGCCCTTTTCAAAATCAGGCTTGAATCCGTGATCTTTTTGGAAATCCTGCACGTTAACTTGCTCAATCTGCGCAAGCTCAAAAACCGACTGGGCATTATCCGTCACCGGACCATAAGAATCGACGGCGATGGTCACTGGACCCATGCCTAAAAATCCAAATGCCAAGAGTCCGAACGCAAAAACTGAAGGGAAAACCATAATTGAATCTAAACCGAGAGTCGAAGTGTAATAGGCCACGGCCATCAAACCCACCATGGTCATACCCTTCCAGAAAGCCGAGAAGTTTCCGGCCACCAGCCCCGACAAAATCGTCAGCGAAGCGCCGCCCTCGCGAGAAGCGTTGACGATTTCCTTTACGTGATCCGAATGCGCGCTGGTAAAGATTTTGGTCAGTTCAGGAATCAAAGCGCCGGCCAAAGTTCCGCACGAGATGATGACCGAGAGTTTCCACCACAAGCCGTCCGGGAAATGCCCGAGCAGCGCTTGCGAAACGATAAACGTTACGATGATGGAAACAATCGAGGTCAACCACACCAAACAAGTTAGCGGAGCTTCAAAGTTAAACTTCGCGGTCTGTTTAAAGAGAGCGGTGGTAACAACACGATTGATAAAATAAGAAACCAGCGAAGTGAGCACCATGAGGATGCGCATGGCAAAAATCCACACAATCATGATCGCTTGAATCATTCCGCCGCCCTCGCGCAGGGTTAGATTGCCATTGGCGTCCGCAGCCATGCCGACCGCAAGAATGATAAAGGTAATCAGCGCCACACCCGTCACGCCGTAGGTTTCAAAACCATCGGCGGTAGGGCCGACTGAATCGCCGGCGTTGTCACCAGTGCAATCGGCGATCACGCCGGGATTGCGTGCATCGTCCTCTTTAATATTAAAGACGATCTTCATCAAATCGGAGCCGATGTCCGCGATCTTGGTGAAAATTCCGCCCGCAACCCGCAAAACGGAAGCGCCCATCGACTCACCAATAGCGAAACCAATAAAGCACGAACCCGCTAAGTCATTGGGCACAAATAGCAAAATGATCAACATCAAGATCAACTCAATACAAATCAGCAACACGCCGATCGACATCCCCGCACGCAGCGGAATGTCCATGATATCCCAGCCATTGCCTCCGCGAAGTGACGCAAAGGCCGTGCGCGAATTGGCAAACGTATTGATGCGTATTCCAAACCACGCCACCGTGTAGGAACCTAGAATTCCCAATACCGACCACAACAAAATCAGCGCCACATGGCCGAAGTCCATTCCCCGCAAAATGGAAAAATAATAGAACATCGCCCCACCGATTAATATCTGCAGGCCGATCAAGAATTTGCCCTGTTGCAACAAATAGGTCTTACAAGTTTCGTAAATCAAATCCGAGATCGCCAGCATTTTTTTATGCACGGGCAAATTGCGAATATTATTGAATTCAATTAGACCAAAGATCATGCCGAGAAGAGTGACAAGGATACCGGAGTAAAGAATCAAAGTGCCCGACATCGAATGGCCATAAACATCCAGGGATAATCCGAGATCTGGAATCTTGAGGTCAGCCTCACTGGCACCGGCTGTGGTCGACAATAGAGCGAACCAAGTTAAATAGCCAAAACGACGAAACAAATTCAGCATGTGAATTCTCCTGGAGTTTACTTGAAAAGCGCGACTCATAAATTGAGCGAGAATTACGCAAGTGTCAATTCTCGTGCCACATAATGCGCCCGGTTAGAGGTTAAAAAATAATATGGCGTAACGAGGCGTTGGTCGACATTTCGCTTAGCAAGCGTGCATGTAAAAACCCTGCGACCGGTCCAACTTGACCATTGCCTATTTTTTGTCCATCGAGCTGGCGCACCGGCAAAACTCCGAGTGTCGTGCCCACAAACGCAAGTTCTTTAGCGTTCAGAAGGTCGGCCTTATTGACGTCTGCTAAGCGCACGCCGGTGAGGCGGCCGGCCTTTAACAATTCGCGCTCTGCAATTTGCATCACCACCCGGACGGTGGTCCCCCGTAAAGTGTAGTCAAAATTCGGCACCAAAAGTTCGCCGGCAGAGGAGATCAGCATCATATTTTCAGTGGCGCCCTCGCACAGACGGCCGGCGGCGTCCACGCTGATGGCAAAATCAAAACCGCGCTTTAGCGTTTCTTGTTTCATCAAAACGTTTTGTAAATAATTGCAAGATTTGATCTGACTCCAAAAACTATCCTTGGCGGGAACGCTGCTCAGCATCGCGCGGCAACCCTGTTGATAAAACTCCGGGGGCGGAGATTTAAGCGTGGTGATCGCCGCGTAAATTTGATGGCCGATCACCTCGGCGGGGCTCGGTGAAAAACCGCCGGGCCCGCGTGTGACAAAAAGTCTCAGAAGGCCGCTTGGAAGCGCACAAAGCTTAGCGAGGCGTAGGACCATAGCTTCGATCTGTGCGAGAGTCATAGGCAATTCCATGCCAACGGCGCGCGCCGAATTGTCAAGGCGAAGCAGATGCGCGGTTAAGTCAAAATAAGCGCCCTCCGCGATGCGCACGGCTTCAAATACGCCATCGCCGCGATGAAAACCGTGATCGTCAAGCGGCAAGACCATCGCCCAAGGTTCACGGAAATAGCCGCCGAGCCAGCTGGAATAAAAACCGTGATAATCCTTCCACCATGGATGCGAGTCGTGCTGCAGTTTCGCCCAGGCCTCGCCGGCATCATCCCACTGCATTAGCCCTTGCCCTTGGTCTTATTATTGTTGGGATTTTTGGGTTGGTAGTGACGCTCAATATACTCAATGACTATCGCCGCTACATCCTTTTCGGTGGACTTCTCGATGCCTTCAAGCCCGGGCGAAGAATTCACTTCAATCACCAGCGGACCATGATTAGAACGCAAAATATCCACGCCCGCCACACTCAAGCCCATGGCGTCGGCCGCGCGCGTGGCGGCTTTTCGCTCTTCCGGCGTGAGCTTTACCTGCGAAGCCGTGCCGCCGCGATGGAGATTGGAGCGGAAGTCCCCGCTCTTCGCTTTGCGCATCATACTGGCGACGACCTTGCCACCGACCACAAAACAACGGATGTCGGCACCCTCAGCCTCTTTGATAAATTCCTGGACCAGAAAATATTCGTCGAGATCGCGAAAGGCATCGATCACACTTTCCGCGGCCTGCTGCGTTTCCGCCAGCACCACACCCTTGCCTTGCGTGCCTTCGAGCAGTTTGATCACAAGAGGCGCTCCGCCCACCAACTTAATCAACTCCTCCGACATCTTGGTGGAATGGGCAAAGCCACTCACCGGCATGCCAATCCCCTTGCGCGCTAAAAGTTGCAAGGCCCGCAATTTGTCGCGCGAACGCGAAATCGCTACCGACTCGTTCAGGCTGTACACTCCCATCATTTCAAATTGGCGCAAAACCGCGGTGGCGTAGAACGTCACCGAGGCGCCGATGCGAGGAATGATGGCATCAAAGGCGTCGAGTTTACGGCTGCGGTAATAAACGCTAGGACGGTGCGAAGTGATGTCCATGTAGCAAAGTAGCGGATCAACCACCATCACTTGGTGGCCGCGCTGTTCGGCGGCGGTCACCAATCGCGAGGTCGAGTAAAGGGAAGCATTCTGCGAGAGAATCCCGATTTTCATATTTTTCCTTGCGGTTGAGAGCGAATAAAACTGCGCCCGGGATGAATCATAAAACGCCCTTTCAGCGCCCGGCGGCCGAGCAGCATGCGAAAGCCCATGGGATCGCGGTTGACCAAAGTGATCTCGATGGGCCATTGGTCTTGATCGAGCTGTATGACAGTTCGGATCACGGGGCGCAGGGAAGCGTGGCCCATCGAACTTTTCACTCGGCGTTGCTCGACTAGAAGCGCACGCACGCGCACATTGCGCCGTGGATTTAATGTGACTGTCACCAAAAACGATACCCAGGTTTCGCCGTTGGCCTCTTCCAGAAAACGAATTTTAGTCGCGTGCAGCGCCGAAGTGCGGGCGCCGCTGTCGACTTTGACTTTGAGATCGGTGATGCCGAGTTCAGGCAAGCTGACGATTTCGCGCCAGCCGATGACCTGTAATTTTGAACTCTGCGCGGTGGCTGGCATAGTGAGGTCTCGCTGCTTCAAACTTAAAAACACGAATAGTGTAGCGCAAGAAAAGAAAAAAGGGGTTAAGAAACCCCTTTTTAATAAAAACTTATTGTTAAAACTAGAAACTAGGGATGAGTTTCGCCTTCATGTTTCTTCTTTTTGCCATGCTTCTCGTGCTTGGCTTTGCCACCAGCATGGTCCATTTTCTTGCCTTCCATTGCGCCGGCATCAGCTGGCTTATCCATTGCAGGCGGCTCAGTCGGAGCAGCAGGGGCTTTATCTTCTGCGAAAGCGAAAGAGCTAAAGCTCAGAGCCACGAGAGCAGACAGAATTACTTTGAACATATTCAATCCTCCTATTTTTACTAGATGTAATGTTCGCTAATCTGGCACTGATGCTAGACATTAGTCTTAGCGAAAGCAAAAACTAAAATAATGTGATGCAACGTTTAACGCTCTCGAGCCCTATTGGATTTTTTCTTTCAAACGCTTGAGCCGCTCGCGCTCTTCCGGGGGGAGATGTGTCCCCGAACTCCCCGAGTAACCCATGTACAAGCTAGCCTCGAGCCGATTGTAACAACGCTGTGCAGTTTCAGCATGGGGCGCTTTGGTCACACAAGCTTCATAATAGGTCTCATGCAAATTCCACGAACCGAGTTCATCAAGAACTTCGTAGGCACGGCCGAGCAAATAGAGCGCGCGAGCCTGTTCCTCAGGAGCGTGTAATGATTTAAGGCCCGCGTGAAGTTGGGCAGTGGCGCGCAGGTACTCCACATCACCCGCGTGATCTTTTTCATAGTGTTGGATGGCCTCGGCTTTTTGAAAATGTTTGTTCACCTGCTCAAACAAAAGTTTGCCCGATTTGGCGGGGAGCTTTCGCTCCTTTTCCCACGCCGTCAGGGATTGCCGCCAGCCTTGGGCCTGCTCGACAATATAATGGGGTGTCTCGGCATGGCTTAAAATTTTAGCAAGTTCCTTGAGCGCGCGTCGGGGGGCGTTTTCCACCCGGATGATGAGCGCCAAATAGCGGCGGAGCAAAGATTCAAAATCGAAGGCAAAGTTCTTAAGGTAGTCCTCGGAGTTGAGCTGGCTTTCCATATAACTCAAGGCCCTGTCATATTTGCGCGTGGCAACGAGAAGATCGGCCTTTTCGAGCGGCGCCAAATTTATATTCGGCAACTTATCGACTTCCCACGCTGCTGAGCGGCCAGCCTGCGTTACCGAATGGCATTGAAAACAATAGCTTAAGCTCGCCTTGGCTACCGAACGTGAATACTCGAATTGTCCCGCCTCAAAACTTTTCACCGAGCGCGCGAGATCATCAGCCAAATTGTTGATGGAATACTCGAGCAATAAGTCATCGCCGAGATATTTTTTGCCAGCATCGGGCATGGTGTGATGAGCCACCTGGGAAAACTCTTTAAGATACTGCTCGACCAGGTCATGGTTTTTGGCGGCCTGAAAGGCCTCGCGGTCGTAAAGATAGGGCAACAGTTTTTTCACCTCTTGCGCCATGTTTTGCATTTGTCCGGACCAGGCCTTGGCGTCATTTACGGGAGGCGACGCGGCGCCAGGCTTTTTTTCAGCCGAGCGGCAGGAGGCCAAAAGCGTCACGAAAATTAAAAGTGTTCGCTTCATGGTGTTGCTCCTTTAACTCTGGGTCACCCGAAATTCGAGCTCGGGATTTTCTTTTTTAAGCCAATTGAGGTCCCACTCTTTCTCAAGCAAAACGACGGGTTTGTCGTCTTCATCGAGATAAAGTTTGGAACCGCCTTTAATCGCCCCATTCACCGGCACCCCTTCCTTGGTCACCGGCCAGCGCGCGGTGGTGTAAGGCAGACGGTCGAGACGCACATCCAACTGATATTCATCATTCAGGCGAAATAGCAAAACGTCAAATTGCAGTTCACCGACCACGCCCACAATCGGATCTTGTTTGCCGACCAACGGGTCATAGAGCAGCTGGATGGTGCCTTCCTCCGCGAGTTGTTGTACGCCTTTTTGCAAGGTCTTGCGCTTGAGCGGATCCTTGATGCTGAGACGGCCGAAAATCTCGGGCGAAAAACGTGGAATCGGATCAAACTGCAGATCCTTACCGGTCACAATGGTGTCGCCAATTTGAAAATATCCGGTGTCAATGATGCCAACGATATCGCCGGGATAGGCTTGCTCAATGGTCTCCCGTTCACGCGCGAGAAACTGATTGGCATACGACAGCCGCAATTCGCGATCCAGGCGCACGTGGCGGACTTTCATGCCGCGCTCGAATTCGCCAGAGCATATCCTGAGAAAAGCCACCCGGTCGCGATGTTTACGATCCATATTGGCCTGAATCTTAAACACGAAACCGGTGAAGTTTTTGTCGTTGGGATACACCATCCCGATGGTGCTACGACGCGGCGCGGGGGGCGGCGACTGGGCGGCAAAAAGTTCAAGAAACAAATCCACACCCCAATTGTGCTTGGCACTGCCAAAAGTCATCGGCGTAACTAAGCCGCTCAAAAATTCTTGCGGTTCAAAATCGCCGATGGCGACCTCGAGCAGCTCCATTTCCTCCTGCAATTGGAGAAACAGTTCAGCCCCGACCCGCGCCTCGATTTTCGCATCTTGCCAGCCCTCGACCGGCACGATCTCAGCCTCGACCCGTCCTTTTTCGTAAAGTAGCAGCTCTTTGCGCAAGCGGTGATAAAGTCCGCGAAAACGATCGCCAATCCCGATCGGCCAGGTGACCGGAAAGCATTTGATGCCAAGAGTGGTTTCGACATCATCGATCAGGGCGAGGGGGTCTTTGCCTTCACGGTCCATCTTGTTGGCAAAAGTGAAAATCGGCGTGCGGCGCAGTCGGCAGACCTCATAAAGTTTGCGCGTTTGCGCCTCGACCCCTTTGGCCGCGTCAATCAGCATGGCCGCGCAGTCGGCGGCGATCAAGGTGCGGTAAGTGTCCTCACCGAAGTCTTTGTGACCTGGGGTGTCCAGTAAGTTGACCCGCAAACCCTTAAAGTCGAATTGCATGACACTAGAGGTGATCGAAACCCCGCGCTGTTGCTCAAGCGCCATCCAGTCTGAAGTGGCTTTTTTAGTCCCCGATTTGCCATGCACCTCACCTACTTCGCGAATCACACCGCCGAGCCATAGGATTTTTTCGGTGATGGTGGTCTTTCCGGCATCCGGGTGGGAGATAATGGCGAATGTACGGCGACGGGAAACTTCTTCGTCAAATGTCATAACCTCAAAGGGGTAGCGGTTTTACGCCGAAAAGACAAGATGACAGCGAGTGGCGCTTGTTTTAAATTCCCGGAATGGCCAACAAGAGTAAGAAATTCGAAGACAACGTCGGCGGCCGCTTTTATGTCGACAAGGAATGCATTGCCTGCGACGCCTGTGTTTTGGCGGCTCCCGATCATTTCGGCATGCACCCTGAAGATGGCCACGCTTTTGTGGTCAAGCAGCCTTCATCGCCCGAGGAAGAGTCTCAGTGCACTGAGGCGCTTGAGGGTTGTCCGGTTGAGGCTATTGGGAATGATGGGGAGACGGGCGAGGGCTAGGTTTATTAGTGGCGGGTAAGGATCTCGAAGTGGCTGTCTTTTTCGATCATAAGCCTCGACATTCACTCGATGGGAGTGCCGTCAAGACGCTCAAAGAGGCGAAAGCATCCCACCCATTTTTACCGGCCGCACAAAACCCTTACTCGACAAATTAAAGCCCGCCTCAAATACGCAAATCACGGTGCTGCCTAAATGAAAAATGCCGAGCTCATCGCCTGCCGTCATTGCGAGTGGAGGACTATACTGACGTACCGTGGGCTCATGCCACATCCAGCGATTGGTGGTGATCGAAGGGTCCATGCTCATCGTCATGTGCCCTACATTGGTGGCCCCTACCATCACCAGCGACCACCGCCCTTGCGGCGTGGTGAAGTTCAAAACCACCCGTTCATTTAAATTAAACAAGCGCCTTACATTGTGCACGCTCCATTGATTGACCGGCCAAAGCAGTCCAGGAATATGGCGGGCGGTTTCCAGATTTCCGGCGGTCGGAGCATGCACCCGATGATAGTCGGCCGGACAAAGATAATAGGTCAAGAAAGTCCCGCCCTCGTACAGGGCCGCTAAATCGGCGTCACCTAAAAACTCAGCGAGCGAATAGGTCCAACCCTTGGCCTGGACGAGTTGTCCAGCCGCAACCCGGCCTTGCTCCGTAAGTCGCCCGTCTGCCGGATGCACCAGCCAGCTTTCGATCGGCCGGCTCCCGGCCTTGAGCTTGCGGGTGAAAAAATCATCAAAGCTGCGATAATCGTCGATGGGCCGTTCGGCCTCACTGATGTTGATTCTAAAGAAGCGTGCAAAGCCCTTGAGAAGGGCGCGTTTGCCGGGTCCTGGGAGCGGAATTCGCATGCATACGCCCGTGGTTCGGCTGAGAAGCCGCTTCGGGACCAAAGGAAAAATCCAGGCGAAGAAGAGCGATTGCAAACGATTCATTGCCGGTAATTTAGAAGGTCGCTAGAACAGAGTCCATGAGTCGCACCCTGCGCAATATAAAATTAAGTGTGGATCAGTCCCTTTCCGAGCATTTAGCGTGGCTGGCCCCCGGATATGCCGATTTTCGCATCTTGCGCCAAAGTGTCGACGCCCGCCAACGCCATTCCCCCCACTTTGTTTACTCGGTGGAGGTCTTTGAAACCGGCGAAAAGGTCGAACGGCCCGCGATCGCACTCGAGAGGGTTGAATTTCGTGACCGTCCGGTGGTGATCGTAGGCGCTGGCCCGGCCGGACTGTTCGCCGCCCTTCGTTTGAGCGAACGCCGGATTCCGTGCATTTTACTCGAGCAGGGATCGGCCACCGCGAAGCGGATTCAAGCCATCGGACGTTTTTGGCGCTATGGCGAACTTAACCCGCGCAACAACGTCGGCTTTGGCGAGGGCGGAGCGGGCCTGTTTTCCGATGGCAAACTCATCACCCGCATTAAGTCCGAACATATTCCCTATGTCATGCAGCGCCTCGTGCAGTACGGTGCCAACCCTGAAATCGAATATCTGGCGAATCCGCATGTCGGGTCCGATCGCATCCGGCGCGTGATTCCGAAAATGCGCGCGCACTTGCTGGAACTGGGCTGCCAGATTCGCTTTGACACCAAGGTCAATGAAATTTGTTTACAAGGAAAAAACGTCACCGGCGTACGACTCGAAGGCGGCGAGGTGGTTGAGTGCGAGCGTTTAATTTTGGCTTGCGGCCATTCGGCGGAGGATATGTTCACCCACCTTCATGATTTGGGCGTGGACATGGAGGGCAAATCGTTCGCGATTGGACTGCGCATTGAGCATCCGCAATCCACGATCAATCGCATTCAGTTTCGCGAACACCATGAAAATGCAAAACTTGGCGCGGCCAATTATCGCTTGACATTTCACGATAAGAAAAAGGATGTCGGGGTATATAGTTTTTGTATGTGCCCTGGAGGCTACGTTTTGTCGTGCAGCACCGATGGCGCGGGCGTGGTGAGCAACGGTATGAGCAATTACAATCGTAATTCAGGCTTTGCCAACGCGGCGCTGGTGGTGAGCGTCGACTTCAAACAGAGCTTTGGTGAGGATCTATTTGGTGGTTTAAAATATCGGCGCGAGATCGAGCACGCGGGTATGGAAATGGTTCGCAGTGCAGGGGGCGTAAAACAGCTCCCGGCGCAGCGCCTGCTCGACTTTTTGGCGGGCCAGAGCGGGCCGGTGTTGCCAACGTCATCCCCCTCAGGCGTGGTGCCGGCGCGACTCGACCAAATCTTTAGTCCAGAGCTCAATCTGGCACTCAAAACTGGGCTCGAGCAGTTTGAACAACAAATGCGGGGTTTTATTAGTGAAACGGCGCTCTTGCATGGGGTGGAGAGCCGCACGTCTTGTCCCATTCGAATTATGCGTGATGAGCGGACGTTCCAATCGGTTTCGCACCTGGGCCTTTATCCGACGGGTGAAGGGGCCGGCTATGCTGGGGGAATCACGAGTGCGGCCTGTGATGGTATTCGGGTGGCTGAAGCGATTGTGGGGGAGGTTGAAACTAGAGAGGCGAAATATATGTTCTAGACAAGGGTGTTGGAGCGATAAATAATCCCTAGTTCCTCCAGCGCGTAGACTTCACCAGCACTCACGGTGTTTTGCGTGGTCGCCGCGCTGTTCACGCCGCTGCCCTAAGCGCTGCGGTTTGCGCCTGCGCCCAAAAAGACGGAACGCTCTTTAGAGCTCGATTCCCGGATCCTCGTCGTAATTGTGAACTTCCGTAGGGATGGGCGCTTCCTCTTCAATGCCCTCGGTGACAAACGCCACATCTTGATCGCCCTGGACTTGAGCGAGTTGCGCAGCCTCATAGCGTTCGAGCCAGCGGCGGTCCTTATCTTCGA
>JANXMF010000015.1 GCA_025354795.1 Pseudobdellovibrionaceae bacterium | reverse complement strand
GATGTTCTCAAAGACTAGCACCGATTTATTGTCCACAGTTAAGACATTCTCGTAGCTTGTTAAGAAATATTTCATTTAAATTCATCCCTGCGTGTCACTGTAGCTCAGAGGATAGAGCGGCACAACGACTATGTTGCAGGTCGCGAGTTCGAATCTCGCCAGTGACATGCACACTAAGTGGCCTTACGGTTAGACGCGTGAGGCCACTTCGCTTTTCGCTCTCACCTCACTATCAATAAGTGCTAACCTTTATCTTCACCGCTTGAGGTTTCGTCTTCAAGCTTAGGGCTCAGCCGAAAGGTTGGGTCCTTGTCATTTATTCTTTATGGCATACAAAGTCCTCACAGAGATGAATCTGCGGGGACTTTGTTCTGTAACTCTTGGATATTCAGAGCGTTGTGACTCAACAATTTAAATATATCACCTCTATCCACAGTTAAAAGGTGATTGAAATCTTTTGTTTCCACCGGTGCGGTCGCCCTGTTGGCGTAGAGCAAGCCGAAGGCCTTGGCACTTCAAAACCTCTTTCTGCAAGACCTAAACCTCGTACAGTTTTCGCCGCACCTAATGTGCGACAAGTCAAAAAGCAGCAGGCGCTACTGACAAAGATGGTTGGTACCGCCCGGCGATCTCTAACGAATTTTGCAATAAATCAGCGCAATTTGCGGAACTCCATTTACTGAACGCGCCAAGGAAAAAGTTCTCTCCAATTAGAGGGAAAGCCAGATTGATTGAGACTTAGTTTTTCTGATTCAGGGAAGCCATTTAATAGACACATTATTTCCAGAACTCGATTCTTATCGGATTCATCTCTGGAAAATATCCAAGCCAACACAGTTAATTGCGTATAAAGTTTGCGGAGCCTCCACTCCTCGCAATCTTTCAAGTGAAGGAGTTCTTTAGGAAAGCCACTTCCAGAAATCTTCGGATTTTGGACGAACTGTTTGTTCCAAATGCGGGAATGGTGCGCTGCAAGATTTCGCAGGTCGTTGAATGAGGCGGCCCATGACTTCAGGATTCCTGGATCGACTCCGAAGTCATTCGAAATGAGATGAGCAGTTCCTTGATCAAAGCCTCGGTAAAGTGAAGTCAGCTGTCCAAATTGAAGAATTTCGACCGCCGCCCAAATTGGTAACTTGCCATCGAATTCCTCGATGTGCCATTTAACAAAATCTTCATGCTTAGATTCGTCGAATCGTCGCTGATACTGGAGTAGCCAATTTATATGTGCACTTTTCCCATCTGCATTTATTTTAATGAATTTGGAATGCAATCCTTTGCCGTTCAAGTGAACAAGCGGATCAATATTTCCAGCATGGTAGGCAATTGATGTTCGGAGACGAAGTTCGAATTCAGATAGACAATCAAGAAGTATTCGGCGCAGTCGTGCGTCAAAATCGTAAATAGCTAAAACGTCGTCAAGAGTTGTTTCTGGAAGAAATTTATTCACTCTAGTTTGAACCTGAGTTTCCGATTCGATTTCTTGTTCCAAGAAAACGTGGAAGTATCCTCGAAGGCGATAGTAGTTATATCGACCAAGTGCTTTCTTGGCTGTGTCAATGTTATTTACAAGGAGCCCCATCTCGACAAGTCTGTCCACTTGTTCTTCAAGGGAAAGATGCGGTTTGGGATCTCTAGGGGACATAGGCAAACCCTAAATGAAAACCCGCCCACCGCTTTCGCTGCGTGGACGGGTCATTACCTGGAAAGAGTACCAGCCGCCGCGGACATGTATCAAATACTGAGGATAAGCCTGCTCTGCTGGCACGGAGCAGGCCGAAGGGCTTAGGATTCCAAAACCTTACTCTGCGAGGTCTCTGTTTTATAACTCAAGTCCTGCTTGCGCTCTCATGACTTGGTACTAA
>JANXMF010000078.1 GCA_025354795.1 Pseudobdellovibrionaceae bacterium | reverse complement strand
CGGACTTTGATTCTTCTTTCCATCAGCGAACTGAGCATGATGAGGAAGCGTTGATTAAGCATGCTATTGAATTGTCGGCTTCGGATATTCATATTGAGCCTTATGAAAAACGTTTTCGCATTCGCTTTCGAATCGATGGTTCGTTGGTGGAGAAAACCCAGCCTCCTGCCAACGCCGCCGCCGCCATTATTTCGCGCGTAAAGATTTTGAGTCGTTTGGATATCGGAGAGCGACGCAAACCTCAGGACGGCCGCATGAAAGTGAAAATGCGCAATGGTCGCGAAATTGATTTTCGCGTCAACTGTCTACCCACGATCTTTGGTGAGAAAGTCGTCATGCGGATTCTCGATCGCAGTAATTTGCAAGTGGACATGACCAAGCTGGGATTTGAAGAAGATAATTTTCACACCTTCATGGATGCGATCAACCAGCCTCAGGGAATGATTTTGCTGACCGGGCCCACTGGTAGCGGAAAAACAACTACTATTTATTCGGCGCTCAATGCGCTCAATAAACCCGACGTCAACGTTTCGACCGCCGAAGATCCGGTGGAGTACAATTTGGACGGTATCAATCAGGTGCAGGTGCAGCCGCAGATTGGTTTTACTTTCGCCGAAGCGTTGCGCGCGTTTTTGCGTCAAGATCCCGAGGTCATCATGGTCGGGGAGATTCGCGACTTAGAAACCGCCGAGGTCGCGTTCAAAGCCGCCAGCACCGGGCACTTAGTGGTCAGCACTCTGCATACCAACGATGCGGCTTCGACGGTCGCGCGTTTGGTGGAGATGGGTCTTGAACCCTACATCGTGGCCGAGGCGACCACGATTGTGGTGGCGCAACGATTGCTGCGCCGTACGTGCGGCAAATGTGCCGTCGATCATAAAGTTCCGGAAGAGGTTTTGCTCAAGCTCGGCGTGGCGCCCGGACTCGTTGCCGGGTTTAGTAAACTAAAACGTGGCGAGGGTTGCGAGGATTGCGGCGGCGGCGGTCTTAAGGGTCGCATGGCGATATTCGAAATGTTGAAAATGACCCCGGCGGTAAAAGAAGCCATTTATCGCAGCGCCTCGCCGATCGAACTCAAGCGCCAAGCTGTGGCCGACGGAATGCGCACGCTGCGCCAGGCGGCACTGCTAAAATTAAAAGCGGGATTGACAATTATTGAAGAAGTTATCAACACCACGGTGGCAGACGACGTTATATGATTACCATGCACCAGCTCCTAAAAGCCGCAGTCAAGCAAAACAGTTCCGATCTTCACATCGTCGAAAACTCGCCGCCCCTATTGCGCGTCGATACGCGTATGGTGCGGGTAAAGGCTCCGAGTCTCAGTGCCGACAATACGCGCCAACTGTGCTATTCGATTTTAACCGATGCGCAAAAGAGCCGCTTTGAAGCCACTAAGGAACTGGATTTCAGTTTTGAATTGAAGTCCGCGGCGCGCTTTCGCGGCAACTTGTTTTTTCAGCGCGGTTCAGTGTCGGGGGTTTTTCGTCGCGTGCCCATTGGTATTCCGGATACCGAGTCCTTAGGCTTGCCGCGCGTGGTGACTGAAGTGGTGAACTTCCCCACCGGCCTGGTGTTAGTCACCGGTCCCACCGGCTCTGGTAAATCCACGACCATCGCGGCGTTGATTGATAAGATCAACCGCGAGCGCCGCGGTCACATCATTACCCTGGAAGATCCGATCGAATATGTTCACGAGCATAAGAACTGCATAGTCAATCAGCGCGAGGTCGGCGTTGACACCGTCAGTTACCGAGGCGCCCTCAAACATTTGCTGCGCCAGGATCCCGATGTTTGCTTGCTTGGTGAGTTGCGCGACCTGGAAACGATCGAAGCCGCCATGACGGTGAGCGAGACCGGGCATTTGGTGTTCGCGACCTTGCACACCAACTCCGCGATTTCTACCATCACCCGCTTAGTCAACGTGTTCTCACCCGAACAACAAGACCGGGTGCGCGCGCAATTGAGTTTGACTTTGAATACCGTGGTCAGCCAACGCTTGATTCCGGCCACGCAAGGCGGAATGGTGGCGGCGCTCGAGGTTTTAGTGCTCAATCCCAGTGTGCGCAACTTGATCCGCGAAAATAAATTGCATCAGATTTACGGCATGATGCAAGTGGGGCAGGACAAGACCGGAATGGTAACACTCAATCAGTCGCTGCTGTCTTTGATTTTGAAACGCAAGATTGAAGTGCGTCAGGCGTTCATGAATAGCCCGGATCCTGAAGAACTCGACAAAATGTTAAAGAGCGCAGGGGTATAGAACCAAAATGCCGGTGTTTGATTTCCAAGCGAAGGGTGCGGATGGCCGGGTCGTCAAAGGCGAACTGGACGCGGCCAACGAATTTGAAGCCCGCATTCGCCTGCGCGCGCAGCGGCTGACACCGTTACGAATTGATCCGCGCAAAAATTTCGCAATGGCCGGGCGCAAGACTGGCTCCATGTTCTCGCGCGGGGCCGGCGTTTCACAAAAAGATCTACAAGTTTTCACGCGCCAGTTCGCGGTCATGGTGGGCGCGGGGGTGCCGATCGTGCAAAGTATTGAGGCTATGGCTCGTGGCGCGCGCAGCCCGGGCATGCAGCATTGTTTGAACGCCATCGTGAGCGAGGTGGAACGGGGACGGCGCTTGGCGGACTCCCTTGCGACGCAGCCGCTGGTGTTTGACCGTTTATATATAAATTTAGTACGGGCAGGCGAGGAGGGTGGTGTGCTTGAGGTGATCTTAAATCGCCTGGCGCAATATATTGAGACCTCGGTAAAACTTAAAGGCAAGGTCAAAGGCGCGCTCTTTTATCCAGCAGCGATCGTGGTAGTGGCCATCATTGTGGTCACTTTCATTATGATCTTCGTGGTGCCCAAAATGGCGGAGATGTTCAAGCAGTCCGGACAGAAGTTGCCGGCGTTAACCATCTTTGTGTGCAACGCTTCCGATTTTGTAGTGCACTTCTGGTATGTGATTGCGGCGGTCCTTTTCCTGGTACCGACGGCGATAAAAATGTTTCATGACACGCCCGACGGCCGTAAAGTGCTCGATGCCATTTTTATCAAAGTTCCGGTGTTTGGCGATCTGATCAAAAAGTCGGCGATCGCGCGTTTTTCACGAACCCTTTCGACCTTGCTCGCTTCCGGTGTGCGCATTATCGACGCGCTGGAAATTTCGGCGGGCACTACGGGCAACTGGATGATTGAAAAGGCCTTACTCGATGCCCGCGATGCGGTTTCGCGCGGCCAAACCTTGGCCGAACCGCTGGTGCAAGTTCCGTATTTTCCCAATATGGTGACGCAAATGATTTCCATTGGTGAGCAGACCGGTAATATCGATCAGATGTTGGCCAAGGTCGCCGATTTCTATGAAGACGAGGTGGAGTCGGCCACGGACGCCATGACTTCTTTGATGGAGCCGATTTTGATGGTGGTCCTGGGCGGCATTATCGCAGTGATCGTGATCGCCATGTATCTGCCGATCTTCAGCATGGCCAACACGGCGGGCGGGTAATGGACACGCTCGAACTCACCACCCGTAATCTGCGGCTCGTAGGTAGCAAATCAATGGAAGATTTGGGTCCTCCCGGATTTTTCGCCCACGCTATTCGCACCGGTTTTTTGGTCTGCATCTTGGTGGTTTCGCTAATCTATCAAGTTCATCTCGGCAATTTTATCAACGTCGAGATCTGGTTGCCGGTGTATGCGGTTTTAGGCGTCAATTTTTTACTAAACTCTATTTATTTATTTTTCAATGAGAAAATAGAGCGGCAGGAAAGCTGGAACGCCACGCTCTTCGCTTTGGATACCTTGGCCGTGACCTTGCTGATTTATTACACCGGCACCGGACAGTCGCTGTTTTTATTTCTTTACTTGATCAATTTGCTTTTAGGCAGCTTGGTTTTTGGTAAGGACGGGGCTTGGCTGCTGGCGATTTGGACTTCGATCTGCTTTAGCGTACTGCTCATTATGTCGCCTGAGGTGGCCGGGCAAAGCCTTTATTTTTCGTTGGCGGTGAACAACCTGGCTTTTGTGGCAGTGACGTTTCTCAGCGGCCGCCTCGCCGAACAATTGAGCGTAGTCGATACCCGATTGCAAGAGACCAATTCTGACTTGCTGGCGTTGCAAAATCTGAACGATTTGATCGTGAACAATATCACCACCGGCTTGGTGGTGATGAGCCGCACTGGCTTTGTGCAATTTTTCAATCCGCCTTCTTCGCGCATATTGGAAGCCCAGGATTTCCGCCAAATCAAGATTCAAGAGATTCTGCCGGAGCTTGAATGGCCGTGGGCTTCGCTGGTGGAGAATGAGCGCGAGCCGTTTGAACGGCGCGAAGTGCACGTGAAGCGGGCCACCGAGGGGGCCGAGAAAATTCTCGAGGTGGTGGTGGCGCGCTTTCGTGATGCCGAGGGGCGCCTCAAGGGATGGCTGCTGTTGTTTGACGATCGCACTGGGCAAAAGCGGTTGGAAGAGGAGTTGCGCCAGCAAGAAAAGATGGCGGCGGTGGGGCAGTTGGCGGCGGGCATTGCCCATGAAATCCGCAACCCTTTGGCCAGCATCTCCGGCAGCATCCAGTTGATGATGGGCAATCCCCAGAGTCATTCTGAAGAGGATCTCAAGCTCATGCGCATCGTCGACAAGGAAATCGACCGTCTGAATGGACTGATTTCGGAGTTCCTCGACTATGTACGCCCTGAATACAAAGTCACCTTGCCCGTCAACTTGAATCCACTGATTCGTGAAGTG
>JANXMF010000236.1 GCA_025354795.1 Pseudobdellovibrionaceae bacterium | reverse complement strand
GTCGCTCTGGGCCAAGGTCACTAAACAGTTGTTGATTGAGTTCGTCCGGAGAAGAAGCAAACGCATTTGCCACATTGGTTAAGGCTGTCTCTTTACACTTGGACATGTGGGCGGCGGTGAATAGTGCCTGTCGAACGAGTTTTGGGCGCAGTGGAAGTGGACGATTCTCATTCCAGAGCATCTGCTTTAGCGCTTGAGTGGCAAGTGTAACCTTTGCTGGCAACGCCTCAAAGGGATAGGGCTCTTTCAAACGTTGTAAAAGCTCGCGGCGCGGTTTCCCATCAAAGCGCGCAAATTCTTCAATGAGTTTGGAAAGCCATGACGCATCTTCTGTTCCGAGAAAACGGGGCACAATTAAATCCCCTTTTACGCTCTGCAAGAGAATGGCTTCAGTAATCAAGCTTTTGTCCCCTTCGATTCGCCTGCTTAATCTCGAGGGTTCTATTGCAAACAAGTTCGAAAATTTTTGCTTTGCGACCGTCTTTCAGGCGCAGAATGCGACCGACTCTTTGTAGATGCTCTCGTTCGCCTCGTCGACCGCCGAGAATTACGGCAACATTGGCCGAGGGAACATCGAAGCCCTCATTTAAAACCTGACATGAAACTAGTGTCGCTATTTTTCCTAGACGATACGAATCCAGTGCCTCCTCTCGCTCTTTGCGACCGATATCAGCGGTGATCGGCATGACCAAATGGCGTCTTGAGACCTCGTAAGCAGTGGCGGTATCCGGTGTAAATACCAAAACTTTATCTGTTTTATGTCTAGCTAGAATATTTCCGAGTGCCAGACCTTTGGCCTGGGGAAAAAAGAGAATCTTTTGGGCTATCTGAAAGCCTTTAAGTCCATTGCGGCCAGCGTCCGTTCGATGCGCATAGAAAACAAAGTCCTGCCAACTTCCTCGTGGATGTGAACCTCTAAAGGCGTCATGGACTGCTCTAAACGCCTCAATCTCACGGTTATAAATTGCACGTTCATCTGGGTTCAGTTCTAAATGCACACGGATTACTTCGTAGTCCGCAAGATAGGACCCCCGCAAATCATTCATGCCTAGCTCAAAGACGATCGGTCCGAGAATGAGGCCAATCCGTTTTTGCCACAATTCGTTGTCCGGGGCGGTGGCAGTTAGGCCCAGGCGAAATGGAGCTAAGGACATTTCAAGCGCTTCATCGCGCACGCCGCCACCGAAATGATGTGCTTCATCGACAATGAGAAACTCGAATCTATCGCCGTATAATGCCATATGACGATAAGCGCTTTCGAAAGTTGCGATTGTGATCGCTTGGATATCGTGAGTGCCGTCTCCCAATATACCCGCGCGCAGGCCATTTTTTTCCAGCTCTGTGAGCCATTGCCGAAGCAGAACTCGCGTGGGCACAAGAATGAGCGTTGAGCACGCGACGATACGAAGCGCCGCCATCGCCACATGGGTTTTCCCACTGCCAGTTGGCATCACCAAGGTTCCGCGTCGCCCGGCAATATCCCAGGCGCTAAGTGCCGCAGTCTGATATGGCCGGAGCAATATTTTTGGGGACGGAAGAGACGGAGGATCATTGCGAACTGCCGGAGGCAACACTGAAAATCCCAGTGTCGATAGCTCGCGGCGAATGGTTGTGCACGAAAACGCCGGACCTCGATGAATACCGACTCGTTCGTCCCACTTGAGCGTGTCAAAGCGCACGGATGTGGGAAGCAATCCGTCGAGATCAAGAACAATCGTACCGCCATCGAATCTCAAACGCATGGTGACGTGGAATGCAAACGGCGGGACAGCATCAGATGTATTATATCAGTGTCGGGTCAAATCCTGTCCGATGTGCGCTCTGAGCTGAGATTCAACCGGATTGACTCTAGCACTTATCATCCGCAGAACACGGCCGATTTATAAACGTTAAAACGTGCAGGCTCAAGGCCGCCGCGGGTACTGGTTTTAAATTGCACGCCAATCGCGCTCAGTCGCTGAGTTTGAGTGCGCGGATGAAAGTGGCAATGCATGGATCGGCGGGAGATTGATACCATGCATGGCGTTCTTGTGCCGCAATTGTTGCTGGTGTTCTCGCGGAGGCTGGGGTTCCGTTGGAGCGGCACAGCGGCAATGCTATTCAACTGTAAATAAACCGCTCGATTCGTAAATACCAAAAGTTTAAATGGCAAAGGCGCCCCTAAATTGACCTTTAAAAAACTTTGCAGGCGGTCACGCTAACTGGTCTCCGCAGCACAAATTTCCTCCAAACGGGATTAAAATGCCTTCCATTGAAATTACTTATCATTATGATCTGATTTTTAAAATTTACAGTATGCATGCATTTGTGTAGAAAGGCTTCGAGCTATCTACTAAGTCTAAAGCTAATGAGGAGGCATACATGAAAAATTTGTAACTGGTCAGCAGCTACGTGAT
>JANXMF010000199.1 GCA_025354795.1 Pseudobdellovibrionaceae bacterium | reverse complement strand
ATCACCATCACCATCACCACGGATTGATGCACAGTCATCATCACCACTCAACGCCTGACAGTGCTACGCGCAACATAGGTTACGCGTTTTGGCTCAATCTTATCTTTGCGTCGGTCGAGTTGGTTGGTGGAATCTATACCCAAAGTTTAGCGGTGATGTCCGATGCTTTGCATGATTTTGGCGATGCACTCAGCTTTGGAGTCGGTTACTTTCTGCAGCGCAAGTCGGCGCAAGGGCCAAGCGAATCCTTTAGTTATGGCTTGCGGCGGTTGTCGCTTCTATCGGCGGTGCTCTCCGGTTTTGTGATTTCGAGCGGGGCGATTTATATCGCGTTTGAAAGCTTAATGAGTTTGCGTGAAGTGCGGGAGCCGCGCGGACTTGGAATGCTGGGACTCGCCGTGCTCGGCATGGTGGTCAATGGCCTAGCGGCCTGGCGCATGGGTCATGGGCATTCCCATAATGAAAAAATGATGCGCTGGCATTTGATCGAGGACATCCTGGGCTGGGTCGCGGTGTTCTTTGGCAGCCTGGGAATTATTTTTTTCCAGTGGAACTGGCTCGACCCAGTACTGGCGCTGGCGATTTCGGTTTTTGTTCTGTACAACGTGGTCAAGCGCCTCGGCGCTTCGATCACTTTGTTTTTGCAAGGCAATCCGGACCCTGAGGCGCTGCGCGACTTTCGCGAAAAAGTGGTGGCATTGGTCGCGGTGGAAGAAACCCACGACGTGCACTTTTGGAGCCTCGATGGCGTTCGTCACGTGCTCTCGCTACATGTGGTGCTCGCGGACCTCGGGCGGGCCGCCGCGATCAAAGAGGAGATCCGCGCGCTTGCTAAAACTTTAGGCGACTGTCACGTTACGATCGAAATTGAATCGACGATTGAGCATTGCGCGAACGATTGCGAACATCCCCGGCCATGAATCGACTGCTTTTAACTCTATATCGATTTTTGTTAATGCCGGCGGTGGTGATCGCGTTGCCCTTTGTGGCCTTGTTCAATCGCAAACTGCGTTTGGGCTTGAGTCTGCGGCGCAAACGCCTGGTTGTCGAGCCTTTGGTCGATCGCCCCATCTGGATTCACGCGGCCTCGGGCGAATTTGAATATGCCAAAGCCGTGATTCGGGAGCTGAAAATACTTTATCCTCGCCTTCCCGTGATCGTGACCTATTTCTCGCCGACTTATAAACGCGCCGTCGAAACCTTTCCCGGCGTCCATCAAAGTTTTCCACTGCCGCTTGACCTCCCGGGTCCGTGCCGGAGTTTTTTACGCCAAGTGCGCCCGCGCGTACTGCTGCTCGCGCGCACCGATCTGTGGCCCGAGCTGCTCGAACAGTGCCGCCAAGAAAATGTCAAAGTCATACTTTTTTCGTTTACACAAAAGACTTTCCATTCGCGTTTTAAAAAACTATACACCCGTTGGATAATGCACTGGATCGAGCAAATTTACTGCGTATCTCCGGCCGATCAGGCCAATGTCACTTCGCTGACTGGGTCCACGCCGGTCGCGGTAACGGGCGATACACGCTTTGATCAGGTTCAATATCGGCTCACCCATCCGCGTCCGCTGCCCGAAATTATGCGCCCGTCGCTGTCGGTACCAGTCTTGATCGCTGGATCGACCTGGCCGCAAGACGAAGCCGTCATCTTGCCGGCGCTCCGCGAACTTCTTATAAGCGGCCGCCTGAAACTGATTTTGGTGCCCCATGAACCAGATCCCGAGTACATCGCAAGGTTGCAACTGAAGTTGACTCAGCTCGATCTGGCGACTGCGTTGTATTCGGCTGAGAGGGCGTGGAACGAACAGAGCGTATTATTGGTGGATCGGGTGGGAGTGCTCGCGGACCTTTACGCTTGGGCGCAGTACGCGTTAATTGGCGGATCCTTTCGCGGCAGTGTGCACTCGGTAATGGAGGCTCTGGGCGCCGGCTGCATGGCGTTCGTGGGTCCGCATCATCACAACAATCGCGAGGCATCGGAGTTCAACCAGCTCGAGTTGCTTGATGTGGTCCACGGAGGCGAGGAGTTGTGCACTAAGGTGACCGCGATGTTGTCCACTCCTGAGCACTTGGTTCGACGACGCACACTATTACAACAGGAGTTCAAACGCCGTTTGGGCGCCAGCCAAAAGTTAGTCGTGGACCTCGCTCCCTACTTGACCTGAGCCCCACTGCGCAGCACCGCCTTGCGCTCGACCTCTCTGTTGATATCCAAATCGCGCAGCGAGAATTTCTTACTCTTAAGCGGGAAGAAATCCACGCCCTCACGCTCCTCAAGCACGGTGTAGAGCCCGGGGAACGATGGCAAAATCGATTTATAAACATTCGCCATATGATCGAGTGCCCACGCGGGGCCATCGGACTTCGGATTTTTTCCCACCAACGTGTCGACGAAGTTACGTAAGCCGGCCACCTCCTGCGCGCGAATCAGCTGTACAAAGGCCGAGAAATCGCGCAAGCCCCGCAACGACAAGAGCCAGGGATGGTTATAAAGATCAGCCTGATCGAGCATATCGCCCTCGGTGAAATGCTGAGTGAAGTAAAAATAGAGTTCTTCGATGTCTTTGCCGATCTTGACCGTCCCGTCTTTTAACTCTTCCGTCTTGCTGTGCACTCCGTCACAAACGAATATCCCGCGTGTGAAGACCGCATTGATACGATCATTGGTCGCCGGGTCCTGACCATTGCCAAGCATGCGACTGAGAAGTGCATTCCTAATTATTTTCACGCCCAGCAACGGTACACCCCCCGCCTCAACAGGCGCGTCCTCACGCGCACTCCAGTCGTGCATGTCTTGGGCGATGGCTTGCACCACCTCGGGCCTCAGGCGCAAGACCACGCAATTCTCCCATTCTTTGAGAGGAATCGAAAATTTGGCGATCTGGCCGACTAAATAGGTTTGCTCACTCACACTGGTGCCGCGCGATTCCCCGAGCGATTGACTCTGCTTAAGGTCCACTTGTCTGGTAATGGCCAGCACCGCGGCTCCCACGGGGCCAGCAATTCCCAAGAGCTGTTTGCCAAAGCTTAAATAATCCAGGCTCGCCGAAGTCGAACTCGAACGACTGACGCCAAATGAGTACGTCACGTTGAAATTCAACTGCATACCACCCATGAACGAATAATCGCCGGTGTTGTAAATCCGCAGTTTACGGTCACGGTAAAAGCCAGTGCTGCCGTATTTGATGCAGTTGTTAAACGCCAAGCCTTCCGCATCAGCCTTTTCGTAACGGCTAGCATCGGGATAGAGGTGAGCATAGTTTTCACCCACCAAGCTGGCCAAAAGACCGCATGCCGCCACAGCGGAATCACCCTCATAGTCTTTGCCAAAAACCGCGACTTCGAGATCGCGCAGACTGAAGGCCTGCTTCTTCGTGAGTGGCCGCCAAAATTTCCAGCGCGCAAAGGCGGCGCGCGCAATGAGTGAGCGCTGCTCCAGATCGCGATTGGCGAGCTCGGTCAGCTGCAGGGGCTGCAAAGTGCGCTCTGAAGTTTCGCTCATGCACGCATCCAAGCCCTTTTCTTCACAGCCCGCCGTGCGCTTGGCCTCGTCCAAACGTTTGAGTTTTTCGCCACCGAAACTAAAGAAATCCAGATTGAACAGCGTGATGAAGTTGTACGGCGTGGCCAACGCTTTGATCTTGTTGGCATATTCCTGCTTAAGCGATTTCTCCTCGTGAATCAGGTCGGTGACTTGCTTGGCGTAGACCTCTTTTTTGCCGGTGCCTGGCACATCACGCAAACAAAATGGACGCAGAGAACTGAAATACTTGTTGTACCGGTAAGCGCTATTGGATCGCTGAACCTCGAGCGTTTCTTCCTGTTGGGTCAGAAGCGACGACTCTAGCTTAAGCAGGCTCCGTTCAAGCGGCTCCATCGTCGCGGGCTGATAATCAACCCCTTCGATCCGGTCATTGCAGCGGGCCTCGTCCAAGTTGTCGGTGGCACGCACGGCATCCGAGTAACCGTTGGAGAGAAAAATCACTGGTCCGACAAAGGTGCGCCGCTCAAGACCGGAGTCCGCCTCGATGAATTCGTCGCAATTGGTTCGTTCACAATCGGGAAGACCGATCTTGGTAAAATCGTTTTGCTTTAATTTTTGGTAGATCTGATAGCGCTCAAACGGGCGCACGTCCTCGTTTTGCAGGTCACGCCCAGGATCTTGCACCAGCTCGAAACGCTCGAGCATGGCCGCGAGGTCCTCCGGACGCCGATTGAAATCAGATATAATATTTCCGTCCACATTCAATCGGTGCAGTTCTTTGCGATAGAGCTCGCGAAAATATTCGCGCTTATTAGTCGCGGCTTTCAACGCCAACTGGCTCGCGGCCTCGCGGACCTTGACCGTCTCCGCATCCTCAAGATTACCCGACCGTGCCCTGAACTCTTCGACTTTTTTCCGCTGTTCGGCCAGAACCTGCGCCACCAGTTTACGATAGGCTTGATTCAAACTGTCGTTGAGTAATACTTTTCGTTCATCCACGGTTTCGAGCTGTAGCAGGAAATTGGAGCGTATGCGCATTAGCCGCAAATCCTTCATCGAGAGCTCTACAGGTTGAATGATTTGCCCGTCGGTCACCCGTACCAAAGTTGTTTTGGTGGTCACAAAATCTTTGGGCTCCACCGTGTCTTCGAGATTCTGCATGGTCAGCTTTTGCGCCTGGTCATCGAGTGACACTCGACGCTGCGCGGGCGATAGCGAGCACAGATTGGAATCGACGACCGCGGCTCGCTCCCATTGTTCTTGCAGTCCACCTTCACTGTCCCGCCCTAGCCTGGCATGATCCGCATCACAGAGCTTGTGAAAGCGATCCGATGGATCGAGATAGGATTTTTGAATTCCGACCCTAAGTAAATAAATTCCATCACGCAGATCTTCCGTCACTTTACGGCCGGACATAATCCCTGAGTAGCGCAAGACCTTGGGCGCCAGGTCCATTAACACCGTCTTCTTCACTTCCAAATCCATATAGGGATCAATCTCATAAAGAAAGCGCACGGTGTGGTACTGGTAGTTGCCAAGGAAAAAACGCGACTGAATGCGCGGGCGCTTTTCGATGCGTTCAAAGAAGTCGCGACCCAGCTCCTCCTCATCAAAGCTAAAGGTGAATTTGTCGTCCCACGGATTGATATAAATAGTTCGGGTACGGCGAGCACCGCCCGCGCCTTCGAATAAAATCACCTGACGGAAAAACTTTTCAGGTTTGTAATAGGAATGGGTGATGGTGTTGGTCCATTGCAGACAGCCCGAATCATCGGTGGTTCGTTCCATCGGCTTCGCATTCCCTTGCGACCCATCCAAATCCAGGTAACGCACGATAAACTTTTGCCCTGCCAAGCGGTCGCCCGAGGAGTCGGTGACACAGGTCGAGCCGGAATAGAGCACGGTTCTACGGGTGGCGGTTTCACCTGACTGCACTTTGAGCCCACCTGATCCGTCCACCGATATTTCACCGGTGTCGACTTGAACAAAGCGGGCCTTTAAAGTTGTGTACTGATAGGGTTCCGCGGCTTTGGCCTCGTGTTGACGTTTCATCTCCAAATAGTTGTTGGTTTTGTTGAGGTAACCTTCGTAACTGCAGTCGTCGCTAGGGTCGCTCATTCCCGCGACGCATTTTTTGGCAATCACCGCTGAGGCCGCACCGCCCACCCAGCTATTGACCCGGCCCATATTGAAAATTCCCTCAAACACTTTTGGCCGGCGATTGCCAATGCGCTTAGGCACTAGACGAATCACCAGGTCCACATTGCCCTCCGCCACGTGCCGGGTAACTTTGAAATTCACATAGGCGATCAACTGACCGTCGACCACTTTGCCGACGCCATCGGGCTTGGCGTCCGGGTCAAAATCTTTGCGTCCTTCCTTGACCGCCTGACTGACAGGATTGAGCGATTGCGACAGGATCAATCTCTTGTTCTGGTCAAAGCCGGTGTTGGTGGCCACGACCTGCACATACACATCAAAATCGCCTTTAGCGATGTCTTCAAACGCCGTCTCACCATTGGCTTTTTTGAAACCCAAGCGCGGCTTGATTAAAATCGTTTGCTCAACCAAATAGCCGCGTTCAGGTTCGGGCTTACCCTCCTTGCGCGCGGCCTCCATAAGGCCTTCATCAATACTTATGTTACGCGTTTTCAAATTGAGCATTTTGATTTCGTCGACCCATATTGCGGCACTGCCGGTGTCGCCGTTGAGGGCCGCGGTCCCATCTGGACCGCGCACCAGCAGACTCTGGTCGGAAGCAAGCCCTCTTAGAAAGTCCTCGTCCGTCTGAGACGCCTTATGCTCGCCGCTAAGCGCCTGCTTGAGTAGTTCATAAAGACGTTTGAGGCGCGCTTGCGGGTCTTTGAGCGCCAGCGGTTCATCGCGCAAATAGTACCCCGCCTGGCTCGGACCAATCTCCTTGCGCCCGGCCGCAAGCCACGGATTCACCGCAAATGTCATATGCCGGCGCCCGCGGTGCACACCGGTGCCGACAATATCCCGCTCCAACACCACCCACCGCGAGCGGTTGGCGAAGTAATTAAACAAAATCGGTTCATTCCACACGATGCAACCTTTTGGGTTGGTGACCTCGCTGGCTAAACCCTTATTATTGAGTGTATCTTCGATATCAAAACGCTGTCCGTTGAACTTGGTGTCGCGCGCGCGATCGGATAGGCAAGCCACAAATTGAAAGGTGGCCGACATCGGCTTTTGCCAGGCATCAATAGGTAAAATCGCGTCGGCGATCCCGCTCACGCTGCCCTCGTCGACCTTGAAGTCGGCGCCACTTTCCCCGGCCTCTTGCTTTTCGGGCTTGGCGCAAGCGCTAAGCAAAATCAGTGCGCCAAAAAGCGCAGTGGCGACTCTAAAATTTAGCATAATGAGTCTCCACACCAACATAGATGGCATTCATGGTGAACTGGTTGGGATTGTCGTTGATGGTGCGGGCGTTGTACCAATCTCCGACCACCGCGAAACCGAGCTTTTTAAAATCGAGGGTCATTTCGACATGGTCGCCCAGACGATTGTTGTTGCCCAATCGCGCGTTGTTATAGAGGCCAACGGTGGCGTCGGATTCTACAAAATAACGGCGATAGCGCAAATCAAATTGCCAGTTCGAAAAATCGAGTCGTGGGCCAATGCCCATCAGCTCGGCCCGCCCGGCATTGCTAGGCGCACTGGTATTGTTAATACCGCCATATTCGACGACCATTTGGGCCCATTCTTTCGGGCCAACAGCCATCTCCGAACTCCAAAAGTAACCGTTGAAACCATAGCGAAAACGCGCGCCCGCAGCCACCTCCGACCCCTCGGGCAAATTGCCCGCCAACTGGGATTCAAACGCCACCTTGCTCGGTAGATCACGCCAACGGAAGTGACCGGCGACCAGCGATCCCTCGAACCAGTCCTGGTGATGGCCTTTAACAATCAGACTCTCCGTTTGAAAAGACGGCAGCGGTTCCTTCTCTACCCGCTCCGAGTTCAACGACGTGGAAGTCGGAACCACCTGCTCGCCAACCGCTTCAATGTGCAGATTCTGCCAATCGCCCTTAACCGCCTCCCACAATCCTGGGAAAGTTTTGCGCTTCGATACCAGCATGTTGCTCGCTAAATAATGTTGCCCAATCGCTCCCCCTCGGATCTCAAACCACTCTGAAGGTTCAACGCCTAGATAGGCGTCGCTAAGACGAATGCGACTACCGACAACATCATCGTCATCGTGTAAAC
>JANXMF010000216.1 GCA_025354795.1 Pseudobdellovibrionaceae bacterium | reverse complement strand
GAAAATCATTTTGTAAAGCTTTGAGTGTTTGCAAGCGCGCCATGGTCAATTCGACCGCCCCCTGTTCAATGCGAAAAACATTGATTCTGCGGTCGCCAAAATCCATTGCAAAAGACAAATCCGTAGTGGTCAAAAAAATCTGCGCCGGAATGCCTTTTAAAAATTTCACCAAGTTCGCGCGTCGAATCGGATCGAGCTCGGAAAGCACATCGTCCAATAACAAAACCGGATAAACTTGATAAGCCCTGTAATAATACAGGATTTGCGCCATCTTGAAAGATAAAATTAGGGCTCTTTGCTGCCCCTGCGAACAAAAAAAGCGTGAATCTTTTCCAGCAAATAGAATGCGGATATCGTGACGTTGCGGGCCCACCAGCGAAAGCCCCGTCCTGAGCTCTGTTTCGCGCAATTCCAAAGCTCTATTATGCATCGCGATAAACAGATCAGAACGACTCCAACCCCCAACATTGCGCTGTGAGATCAGATATTCCACAGAAATATCCACAGCGGACTGCTTTAAAACAAAACTCGCTGCGAGTTGAAAATCATTTTGTAAAGCTTTGAGTGTTTGCAAGCGCGCCATGGTCAATTCGACCGCCAAGGGAAAATAACTCGCGTCGAGACTTTGCAACAGCTGCTGCGCCGAACCCTCGGGCGTTAACCCCCGCTTGGCGTCACGCAAAATCCGGTTGCGAGTGCGCAGCGCGCGCTGAAAATCTTTGAATGTCTTGCTGTTGGCTAGCGAATGGCTGCGCACCACATCGTCGAGCAATTGGCGCCGAGCCTCTGGTCCATCTTTAATCGCCGCCAAACTCTCCGGTGAGAACAACACCAACGGAAACTGGCGCGCCAGACTGCAGGCCGAAGTCTGGCGGTTGTTCCACGCGACCGTTTTTTTGCCATGGCTATAACTTAGGCGCACATCGTGCAGCAAATTCTGCTGCTGGAGTTGACCCAGCACCAGTCCTGAATCGTTCGGGCTGTTAAAATTCAGCAAACTTGTGGGCGTGACCGGGCGGAAACTCTCCCCGCGCAAGAGAAGATGGAGCGCCTCAATTAAATTGGTTTTGCCGTGGCCGTTGGGACCGTAAAAAACCACAATGCCCGGTGGGATCTCAAGCACCAGATCCGCATAATTACGAAAATTCTTAATGCGCAGCGAGCGAAAGCGCATTAGACGAAGACTCGCATCATATGCGCATCGGCATCACCACACAGGTGTAAGAGAAATCCTCGTTGGGGTGCACCAGACATGGCGAAAGCTGATCGTTGAGTTCAATGCGCACCACATCGTCATGCATGCTCATCAACAAATCGAGAAAATAGCGCGCGTTAAAACCGATGCGCAGGTCTTTGCCTTTGTAATCCACTTCGATTTCTTCTTTGGCGTCGCCTAAATCCGGATTATTGGAAGTGATCTCCATTTTGCCTTGGCTCAAAGCGAACGTTACACCCTTCGACTTGGAGTTGGAGAGGAGCGAAACCCGTTTCAAGGAACTGAGCAAAGCTTCGCGCTGAACTAGAAAATGTTCTTTCAATCCCTGTGGAATAAGCTGTTGATAATTGGGATATTTACCTTCAATCAGACGCACCATCAAAACCGTGGTGGCATGGCGAACCACAAGTTGTGCGCCTTCAATGGCGATTTCCACCGTGCCGTCGAGCGCCTCGAGCAATTTACGAATTTCGTGCAGCCCCTTGCGCGGCATAATCACACCTTGATTGGCACTGCGCGGAGGGGCATCGGGAATTTTGCGATCCACCATGCTTAGGCGGTGGCCGTCGGTCGCGACCATTCGGTAAGTGGCACCATCATTGCCCGCGCGCACTTCCAGAAATACGCCGTTCAAGTGGTAACGGGTTTCATCAGTAGAAACTGCAAAAATAGTTTTCTCGATCATCTCGGCGAAAGCCGCGCACTCAATTTTGATAAACTCCTGGGTGGTGAAGAGTGGGAATACTGGATACTCATCCGGACTAATCCCAACAATATTGAAGACCGCGCGGTTTTGCGTGATCTTCAACCAATTGTTGTCTTTGCGTTCGAGTTCGATTTTACCGTCGGGCAGTTCTTTAATAATTTCAAATAAACTTTTGGCATTCACCGCGACTTTGCCCGGCGCATGGATAGCCGCCGCGATTTCGTCGGTTAAGCTCACTTCCAAATCCGTGGCAAAGCCCCTAAGACCTTGACCTGAAGCTTCGAGCAATACGTTGACCAAGATCGGCATGGTGTTGCGTTTTTCAACAATGTTTTGCGCCCGACTGATCACGTTCAATAGGTCTTTCTTTTCGACCGTGAGTTTCATCTTTTCCTCCTGAATCCCTTCTTTTTTGCCACTTCGTCTTTTTTCTGAATTTAGCGCCCTTAATTCTCTTCTTTTATATATATATAAATCTAGCAGTAGCAGTAGGGGGTGTAGATTTCCCGGTTTGCTATTTAAATATCCGTTTACACTTATCTTTCCCCGTGGACATGTCGCACTGCCTTCTCACTAGAAACTTAGCAAAACATCCCCATAACTTGAATCCACATTTGAATCCACAACCCAATCCACAGGGTTATACATTATCCACATTCACACTCCTGTGATATTGTGGATACGGCTCTCTAAATCTTCGACATCACGCTTGATTTCCGAATCCTTGTTCAGTTGATCCTCGATTCGACGCAAGGCGTTCATTACGGTGGTGTGATCCTTGCCACCGAACGATCGACCGATGTCGACTAATGACCGATCCAGATGTTTTTTAACCAACCACATGGCCACTTGACGCGCCACCACGAGCGGCCGAGTGCGGGTCTTGGATTTCAAGTCGGGAAGCCGCACTTTGTAATGATCCGATACCAATTTTTGAATGTCGTCGATGGTGATGGTGGCGATATCGTCATGAGTGGAGAGTACGCGCTTAGCTAACTCCAAATCGATCGGCAAACCCTGTAACTCCGAAAACATTTTCACTTTATTAAGATTGCCTTCAAGTTCACGAATCGAACGCTTCGAAATGCGCGCGACATAGCTTACCACTTCATTGGGCAACATAATGCTCTTGCGTTCCGATTTATATTTTAGAATTGCCACGCGAGTTTCAATATCGGGCATTTGAATGTCGGCGATCAACCCCCATTCCAAACGCGTGCGAATGCGGTCCTCAAGGCCCTTAATGTCTTTCGGCATGCGGTCCGAGGCCACAATGACCTGCTGATCTTTTTCAAAGAAATCATTTAGGGTATGGAAAAACTCTTCCTGCACGGCCTCACCGCGCCCCAGAATTTGAATGTCGTCCATCAGCAAGACGTCGCACTGATCGCGGTAACGCACCCTGAATTTATCCATTTCGTTACGGCGAATACTTGAGATGCACTCATTTAAGAAACGCTCAGCCGAAACGTAAAGAATGCGCAGGTGGGGAAAACCGATGCGAATATGGTTGCCCACGGCGTTTAATAAATGGGTTTTACCCATTCCTGTCGGTCCACATATAAAGAGGGGATTGTAATTTTCCTTGCCGGGATTTTCGGCAATGCTAAACGAAGCCGCGTGGGCAAACTCGTTGTTGCGGCCCACTACGAAGGTTGAAAACGTATAATCGGTATTGAGCATATCGCGCTGCGAACCAAAACTGCTGGCCACCACCCCAGTTTCGACACCGGCTGCCGGTGGGGTGTCCAATTGCAGCTGTAGGTTGTCCGAAAGGGCGAGGTTTTCCTGGCCCGTCACCAACAACTCGATTTGAAAAGGATTTTGGTAAAGTGCTGATATTTCAGAGCAAATTCTTTCCAGCAGATTTTGCGACAGCCAAAATTTATGCAGTTCCGTCGGCACTCCTAGCATAAAGCAGCGCCCCGATTTGCGGTCTTCGACACCAATCAAGGTGGTCGGATCAAACCACATTTGCAGAGGTTTATTGTTCTGATTTTTGGACTTCAAGCTGTTCTTGATTTGCTGCCAAAAATCTTGATGTGGGTTCTGTTGCAGGTTCACCCGGGCCCCCCCCGCCAAATTGTGGATAAGAGGAGTCGTAATTAGCACCGGCCAATAAAAGTTTCAATGATTTGAATGGGCTAGACCGACCACTGACACAGAGTGGAGATGCCAGCGATTTAAGCAATTAACACTCAACAGGCGCGGAATTAGCGTGTATTTACAGTGAAAATTGATAGTAATGCGCAGACCAGCCAGCTTGACTGCAAATTTAGCAATGTGCTTTATTGGCGCGTCAGGTCGTTAATCAAGTGGAGACATTAAGAATGCCAAAGCGTACATATCAGCCCAGTCGAAAAAGACGAAAAAAGACTCATGGATTTCGCACCCGTATGGCCACCAAGACAGGCCGCAAAGTTTTATCCCGCCGCCGCGCTAAGGGCCGCAAGAGCTTGAGTGTGAAGACGGGTGGAAAATAAGCGGCGCTTTTGCTCGTTGTCGCGACGTGCGGACTTTCTCCGTCTTAAGACTTCGGGAACCAGCTTTCACGTCAACTCTTGGCTTCTGGTGAATATGCAAAAAACTCCCTTAGAGCAACTGCGCTGCGGATGGACGATTCCCCGTCAGATAGGTGGCGCGGTTTTGCGCAATCGCTTTAAGCGCTGGGGCCGGGAGTATTTGCGCGCTTGGACCGCAAAACAACAGCCAAGTTTAGATATGAATTTGATTTTTAAACGGCAGGCCGCGGGTTTTTATGCGCGGGTAAGCCATAAGGAATTTGATGAAACTATGGACAAGATGGTGGGCAAATTGGAGCGTCATCGCTAGCGACGTCGTGCGTGGGACGGCGCTGTTTTGTTTGGCGGTCTATCGCTCGACATTGTCGGGCTTAGTGGGCGGGGTGTGTCGCTTCGAGCCAAGTTGCGCTTGTTATGCCCAGCAGGCCTTTCAAACCCATTCGGTGGCGCAGGCCTTTGGGCTCTCGCTGCGCCGCTTGCTCCGCTGTCGCCCACTTGGACCATTTGGTTATGATCCGGTTCCCCAGAAGGATGGAATATGAATAACGAAAATCAAAGTTTTTTAGACACCCGTACTTTAATGGCCGTATTGCTCGTCGGCCTGACGTTTGTCGGTTGGCAAATGTACATGCAAAAGAAATATCCAGACGCCACCTCTGGTCGCAAAGCCATCGTGTCGTCAACGTCTCTGATCACGGCCGCACCGAGCGTAGCGGTTAGGGACGTGACCCCTGAGGCGCCCATGCCAGCAAGGCCCGCCAGCGAAAAATTGACTCACTTTGAAAGTGACACTCTGACGTTCGATATCTCCTCGCGCGGAATGGGCATCAAAACGTTTCGCATCTTGAAGTATAAGAGCCGCAGTGGCGAAGTCGTCGAGTTGGGCCATCCGGAAGAAAATATGTTGCCGCTGGAAACGCGCCTCTTAGGACGCAGCGAGGGCCTGCAATTTCAAGTGGAGCAAGTCAATCCAACTTTATTCGTAGGGCGTGCGACAATCGGCAATATTCATGTGACCAAAACCATGGAAGTGATTCCCGATAAATACTTGCTCAATTTCAAAGTTGTGGCTGAGGGCGCGGACGATATGTTTGTAGGCCTAACTACGGCAATGACCGAAGAAGTCGAGCCCGTTGCAAGCGGCAACCTACTGCAACCGCAATTTGCAAAGCAAGAGTTCTACATCGACTACGCCGACACCAAGGATCGCATCGCTTTTGGTAAGGACGATGTGCAAAAGTCGTGGAGCCGGGTCAAGGTGGCCTCAGTGGGTTCGCAGTTTTTCACTCAGGCGATTGTCGACAAATCATCCATCATGCCTGATGCCAAAGCCCAGCTGAATCATCAGGGTAAGGCCGCGGACCTATTGCTGCAATATCCAGTGTTGAATCGATCGATCAATTTTGAGTTAGCTTATAGTGCTTTTGTGGGCCCGAAGTCGTTGGTGCTTTTGCGCGACGTGGATGAAAACTTGGCGCACGTGGTGGATTTTGGTTTTTTCAACTGGATTGGCCGCCATATTTTGGATCTATTGCGGGCATTTTACGAAATGGTGGGAAATTGGGGCATCGCCATTATTTGTATGACGGTGGTGGTGCGGCTTTTGGTCTTGCCGGTCAATATTTACTCCTACAAATCCATGCGTGCGATGCAGGCCATTCAGCCCCAAATCAAGGCCCTGCGCGAACAATATAAAGATGACCAAGCCAAACAACAGCGCGAGATGATGGCGCTAATGAAAGCCCACAAGGTCAATCCGGTCGGGAGCTGCCTCCCGGTTCTGCTGCAATTTCCAATATTTATCGCCCTTTATCAGGTGCTCGGGAACAGCATTGAGCTCTACCAGGCTCCCTTTGGCTTATGGATCCACGATCTTTCTTTAAAAGATCCGTTTTACATCTTGCCGGTTTTGATGGGTCTCACTATGTTTGTGCAACAGAAAATAACGCCAAACACGATGGACCCGGCGCAGGCCAAAATTCTTTTGATGATGCCATTGATGTTTACTTTTTTTATGGTTTCATTACCAAGTGGGCTGACTCTCTACATGTTGGTAGGAGCCGTTTTCAGTGTGGCGCAACAGACTTACTTTATGAAGCAATCCCCAGTAGTTGCCAGCAACTAGGACTGGGCAGAAATAGGAGAAGGTATGACGGGACTGTTCGGAAAATTATTCGGAAAAAAGAAGAAAGCGGAGGGCCCCGAGGGTCTGATCGACGATGTTTTGGGGCGTTTGATCGAGTTGGCTCAGCTTGAATTGTCTTACGACGTGAAGGTGCTTGAGGACGGTTCTTATTTAGTGAATCTGTCCGGTAAAGACGAGGAACTTCTGACTTCGAAAGAAGGCCAACTGCTGGACGCCCTGCAACTCTATGTCCGCCGCGCCCTCCAACACCAAACGCCGGAAGACGGTATCAACGTCAATCTCGACTGCGCCAATTTTCGCGAGACCGCCAACGAAGCGCTTATCGCTTTGGCCGACAAGCTCAAGGATATTGCTTTGACCAAAGGCAAATCGGTCTATTTTCGCGCCCTGCCGCCCAAAGACCGCAAAGTCATTCATCAGTACCTTGCCGATGATGGTCGGGTGAAGAGTCGCTCCATCGGCGAAGGTCATTTTAAGAAAATCAAAATTTATCCTATTAAAGAAAACGACAATGGCGGGAATGAGGAGTATGACAGCCCCGATGAGGCCTTCGGCAATCGATAAAGGTTCCGAGACAATTTGTGCGCTGGCAACGGCGCACGGGATTGGGGCCATCTCGATAGTCAGAATCAGCGGAGCTCGGGCCGGCGAAATCACGCGCAAAATCGCTGCCTTCCTACCCAAAGAATTGGAATCGCATAAAATCTACTACGGCTTTTTAAAGCGCTTGGACGGCGATCAGCCCGTCGACGAAGTGCTGGTGTCTTATTTTGCCGAAGGCCGCAGCTTTACTGGCGAAACCAGTTTTGAAATTTCCTGTCATGGCAGCCAAATCCTGGTTGACGAAATCTTGCGCAATCTCTGTGAGGCGGGAGCCCGGCCCGCCGAGCGCGGTGAGTTCACGGCGCGCGCCTTTATGAATGGCCGCATTGATCTGGTGCAGGCTGAAAGTGTGCTCGCCCTGATCGAGAGCCGCTCGCCGCGCGCGGCACAGGTGGCGCTGCGCCAGCTCCAGGGCGATTTTTCACAAGCGCTCAAGCGTATTGCCGACGGGCTAACTTGGACTATTGCTCATCTTGAGGCAGGCATTGATTTTGCCAGCGAGGATATTGTGTTCACGCCGCCGGGCGAACTGGCGAAGCAAGTGGAAGGATTGTTGCGGCTGGTAGGCGAAATATTGAAGAGTTATCGCCAGGGTTTAATTTTGCGCGACGGCTTTCGAGTGGCTTTGGCTGGTCAACCCAACGTGGGCAAGTCGAGCCTTCTCAATGCACTAGCGGGCGCCGAGCGCGCGATTGTTACGCCGATCGCCGGCACCACGCGGGATTTTATCGAAGTCGAACTCTCCATGGAGGGCGCGCAAGTGACCTTAATCGACACCGCGGGCTTACGCGCGAGCACGGATGCGATTGAACAAATCGGGGTGGCGCGCACAGTGGCGCGGCTCAGCGACGTTGATCTCGTGCTTTATGTCGTGGACGCCACTGAGAGTCTGGTCGAAAATGAATATTTTGCGGCGATCCCGTGGGGTAAAACCGCCGTAGTGGTGAATAAAATTGATTTAGTTGCGGATCGCATAGCGAGCACCTACGATCATGCCTTAGCTGTGCTGCCGGTGAGTGCCACCACCGGTCAAGGCTTAAGCGAATTGCGCCAGTGGCTTGGTGGCCGCGTGCGCGCAGAGCTGGCTGAAGACTGCGCCGTCGTCAGCAATGCTCGCCAGTTCAATGGCTTGCAACGCGCGCAGGAAAGTTTGGAAAAAGCTGTTCCACTTATGCATATGGAAGAAAGTCCCGACCTGATTGCACTGGAACTTCAAACCGCGCTGCAGGCACTCTACGGAGTTTTAGGTTTAGTGTTTGACGACCAGGTTATGGACCGGGTTTTTCGCGAATTTTGTCTGGGTAAATAAATGGAAAGTTTTGATGTCATTGTGGTCGGTGCAGGACACGCGGGAGTAGAAGCCGCATTGGCAGCATCGCGCCTTGGTCAGCGCATCCTGGTGATCACCACCAATTTAGGCCGCATCGGCTACATGAGTTGCAACCCTTCCATCGGCGGCCTGGGCAAGGGCCATATGGTGCGCGAAATTGACATTCTTGGCGGCGCGATGGCGCAAGCCGCGGATGCCACCTGCATTCAGTTCAAACGCCTCAACGCGCGCAAGGGTCCAGCGGTGCGTGGCTCCCGTTCGCAATGTGACAAAGATCTATATTGCCAGTTTATGAGTAGACAACTGCAGCGGCCAGGCCTCAGCCTGCTCAATGGCGAAGTGAAGTCTCTGCGTCTCGAAGCCGGTGTCTGTGTCGGAGTGATAACGGACGACGGGGTCGCCATTTCCGCGCGCGCCGTGGTGATTACCACGGGCACTTTTATGAACGGCATAATGCATTTGGGCTTAACGCAAACCCCGGGCGGGCGCGTAGGAGATAAGGCCACGCGCGGCATTGCCGAACAGCTGCGTGAGCATGGCTTTCAAGTGACGCGATTGAAAACCGGGACACCGGCGCGCCTGGACCGCGACAGTATCGATTGGAGCAAGACAACCCCGCAATGGGGCGACGAAAAGTTTATGCCGTTTAGTTTTCGCAGCCCAAAAACCTTAGCTTTGCCCCAAGTGGCGTGCCACCTGAGTTACACCAACGAGGCTACCCACGAAATCATCCGCAAAAACTTGGACAAGTCGCCGATGTTTATGGGCGTGATTGAGGGTATTGGCCCACGCTATTGCCCCAGTATTGAAGACAAGGTCACGCGCTTTGCCGACAAAGACCGTCACCAGACTTTCCTCGAGCCCGAAGGCCTTTCGACAAATTATATTTATTTGCAGGGAATTTCGACGAGCCTGCCTGAAGACATTCAATATCAGTTTTTGCGCACTATTGCGGGCTTGGAAAATGTGCGTATTTTGCGGCCGGGTTACGCGGTGGAATATGATTTCATTGAGCCCAACGCGATTGTTCACACGCTGGAAACAAAATTAATCCCCGGGCTTTATCTTGCCGGCCAAATCAACGGCACCAGCGGTTACGAAGAGGCGGCCGCTCAAGGACTTTTGGCGGGCACTAATGCGGCGTTAAAGAACGTTGAGCACGAGCCGCTAATTTTGCGCCGAGATCAGGCCTACATGGGAGTGCTGGTGGACGACCTCGTCACCAAAGGAACGAAGGAACCCTATCGCATGATGACATCACGTGCTGAGTTCAGATTAGTTTTGCGCGAAGACAATACTATCGAGCGTTTAGCAGAATTGGCATTTAGTTTTGGTTTGTTGAGTAGTCATGACTATGACCATTTGAACAGCCTTCTTTTGCGCCAGCAAGAGCTGCTTCATTCGCTTCAGTCAAAAGTCCTGGTCCCCAATGCCGAAACCCTGCGTAAACTGGCTGAACTCAATACGCCAGTTATTCTAAAGCCCACAACTTGTGCTGACTTACTTCGCCGCGATGAGATTTCGTGTCTAGATCTTTCGTGCTTTGGAATTGACCCCGATGAGGATGAAGCCGTGTACGTCCCCGTTGAGATTCAATTGAAGTACTCTGGGTACATTCGCCGTCAAAACGAAATGATCGAAATGGCACGTAAAATGGAAGATATTTACTTACCAATGGACCTGTCCTATTCATTGATTCGCGGATTGTCGCGAGAGGAAGTTGAGAAGCTGACGTCTATTCGTCCCCGGTCCCTGGGTCAGGCTCAACGCATTAGTGGCGTAAACCCTTCGGCAATCCAAGCCATTATTGTTTATTTGAAAGGCCGTTCGGCCAAGGAGTGTCCAACTTGAAAGGCCGATATTCGCCGCCTCCAAAGTCTTCGCCGCCCAAACAAAGTCAACCGAAAGACGGTAACGCTTTGTGGCGAATTCCCGCTTGGTTTCCTAATTTGCCTTCCGATGTTGGGCTTAAGCTTAAGGCCTTTCATTTCGAGTTGCTCAAATTCAATGCCAAATTGAACCTAATCTCAAAGGGCACGGAGCGCGATGCGGATGAGACCCATTTTGCCGATTGCATCTTATTTGCAGAAATTTTGATGAAAATTCCTGGGGCCCCCACGCGCTACGATATCGGCTCTGGAAATGGATTTCCGGGCCTTGTGCTCGCGATTATGGATCCGAAGCAAGAGTATGTTTTAGTGGATAGCGACGTCCGCAAGGGTGAATTTCTTAAGCATTGTGTGAGCAGGTTGGAATTGAAAAATGTGCGTGTGATCACTTCCCGCTTTGAAGAGCTTACGACAACCGGAATGGAGTTTGCAATTTCGCGAGGGGTAGCGTCGATTTCTAAAAATCTTTTAAGTTTTAACAAGATTTTTTCTCGCGGGGGTCAATTCGTGCACATGAAGGGCAGCAGTTGGTCAAAAGAGATCGCCGAGCTGCCCTCTCAGCTTATTTCGATATGGACTCCTAGTTTATTGGGAGAATATACCTTTCCGGTTAGTCAGGCGCGCCGCGCGGTCGTACTTACTCAGAAAACCTGAAGTTCCACGTGGAACTTATTCTTCCTTCGGGTTTTCTTTCTCCGCCGCCGGTTTTCTAGCATTGGCTATTCTATCTTGGAGTTTGGGTACTCGAGTATTCCAGTTTCTGGGCACATCTTGTAGCCGCATATTCACCTGATAGTCAGAGTATTCACGCGGATCGGGCCAGGGCTCGTTCTTTGCGAAGGCCGCTTTATAAGCTATTCTATCCGTGAATAGTCGACGTTTCGCACGAATCTGAAAATAACGACCTTTTTGCTCGAAATCCAAAGACAGGGTGAGGGATTTTTTCATATCTCGACGGGCATTTTTAAAATCCAGAGTGTTTGGCTCAGCCTTTTCAAGCGCCACGCGAATTTCAGCTTGATGTTTGATCTCTTCGTCCAAACTCTTCTGATAGTCCGAAGCGCGCTTGTCGAGATCCTTGAAAATTGGATCAAGCAGCTCTGGGTTCGGATCCTCTTTTTTGCATCCGCTGAGTTGCAGAAACAAAAACAGGGCGATGACGTAGACTATGGAACGCATCATTTTGGCTGGACTCCCTTTGCTCTACATGGAACAATCGGCAAAGTTCCTGAAAACATTGAGTTTCAGAATGAAAAAGCTAGTGATCAGAGCGGAAATGGGTGAGGGGGATGGCTAGAATTATATGCGTGGCAAACCAAAAGGGTGGAGTGGGAAAAACCACTACGTCGGTCAACCTGGCTGCGGCGCTTAGCGAAATGAGTAGGCAAGTTTTGATCGTAGACATGGATCCACAGGGTAACGCGTCAAGTGGGCTTGGTGTCAAGAGATATGAAAATCAAGACAACAACATTTATCAGGTTTTGATTGGCGAAAAGAGTATCCACGAGACTATCCAGAGTACTCAGATAAAAAATCTGGATATTGTGCCAGCCAATCCAGATTTGGTTGGGGCCGAAATCGAGCTGGTCGACATGCCTCAGCGCGAATATCGACTAAAGTCTGCGCTGCGCGAGGTGAGTGGAAAATATCATTATATATTGATAGATTGTCCGCCAAGCCTAGGGCTTCTTACCGTGAATTCGCTATCTGCGGCCGAAACCTTTTTAGTCCCGCTCCAGTGTGAATACTATGCACTTGAGGGCCTGAGCCAGCTGCTCAACACCGCCGGTTTAATCAAAAAAAGTTTAAATACCGACCTAAGGATTGAGGGCATCGTGCTGACGATGTTCGATGCCCGCAATAATCTTAGCCACCAGGTGGTCGCGGAAATCCAATCGCATTTTGCGGAAAAAGTATTTTCTGCCATTATTCCTCGCAACGTACGTCTGAGTGAGGCGCCTAGCCACGGCCAAACAATTTTTCAGTACGATCCAAAGTCCATAGGCGCCAAAAAATATAAAGAGCTTGCCGAGGAGCTGGATGGGCGCGTCTACGGCCACAAAGAGAGCGAGTCCACTCCCGCTCAGGTCGTAGCGTCAGACTCGGGGCAGGAGAGTGAAATTTATGTCTGAATCCATGCAGCCGCAAAAAAACACGAAGGGTAAGGGATTGGGCCGAGGTCTTGGCAGTCTACTGGGTTCGACAAACGAGGGAGCATTTGCCAAAGCGCCCCCAGACTTTGTACCTGCGACAGCTGAGCCGGTAGCACCCCCCGTTGAGAAACTGGAACCTGCGCCGACAGCCACGAATGTTCCAAATCAATTGCGCATTTGGAAAATTGCGATTGAGAAAGTCGAGCCAAATCCGAAGCAGCCGAGGCGCATCTTTGCTCCCGAACCTTTGCACGAGTTGGCCGCGTCAATTCGCGAAAAGGGCGTAATCCAACCCATTTTGGTGCGACAAAGGGTCAGCGGAAACTTCGAAATTATTGCCGGAGAGCGCAGATGGCGCGCGGCACAATTGGCCGGGTTGCAAGAAATTCCTGCGATTGTTAAGGACTCGGAAGATCAGGAAGTGCTCGAGTTGGCCCTGATTGAAAACATTCAGCGCGAAAACTTAAATGTCATCGAGGAAGCCGAAGCTTACGATTTCCTTATAAAAAAGTATAACTTAACCCAGCAAGATTTGGCGCAAAAGGTGGGCAAGGACCGCGCCACGGTGGCCAACGTTTTGCGCTTGTTGCAGCTGCAACCGCGGGTGCGGCAGATGGTTTCCGAAAACCTTCTATCGCTTGGCCAGGCGAAGGTCCTGCTATCCGTGGCAGATGCCCAGTTGCAAGAAAGCCTCGCGCACAAAACCAATGTGGAAAAGCTGAGCGTGCGCACTCTGGAAAAATTGGTGGTACGCAGTCGCAGCGCCCCGCCGGTACCTTTGACCGCCGACGAAGAGCTGCGCTCACAAATGGCTGAGCACTTGCGCGAAGAGCTACAAAAGTTGCTCGGCTCCAAGGTGATTTTGGACTACACTCAGGGTAAGGGAAGAATTCAGATTCAATTTTATTCGGACGCGGAACTCAACCAACTCGCCGACCGCTTGAGGGAATCGTGGACACAGCAATAGAAGCACATGGAGGAAGCGTCACTGCCCTGCTTGAAAAGGGCGCGTCATTTGACGGACGCCTGACTTTTGAGGGCACGGTTCGTATTGGCGGGCACTTCCGCGGCGAAATTTTCACCAACGATACTCTAGTGATCAATCCGGGCGCCCAAGTCGAGGCGCAGATCGAGGCCGAGACGATCATTATTAGCGGTGCGGTCAAAGGCAATATTTTCGCGCGGCGACGTGTGATTATGCATCCTCCGGCCATTTTCCAGGGGACGGTCACGACCCCGTCCTTGCGCATCGATGAAGGCGTCGTTTTTGAGGGCGCTTCATATATGCCGAAGAATTAATTTACACAGCCCCTCAAGTCGAATATACATTTGGCGACTTCACCATACCTAAGGACGCCATTTCTCATGGATCTATTTGTACAGTTGGGGGTTAATTCCACCCTCCTTATACAGCTTGGTTTGTTTTTGCTTGTGTTTGCGATCCTCAAATATTTCTTGTTTGCACCCTATTATGCAGCCTTCGTCGAGCGTCGCGAACGCACGTTAGGGCGCACCGAGCTGGCCGAACGCTATATTTCTGAAGCGCGTGATCTGGAAGTCCAGTACGGCGCGCGTGCTCAGCAGGCCAACGATCGATTTCGCGAGATCTACGACGCCGCCCGGGTGAAGGCCACGCAGGAATATGACCAGCTGGTCAGCGAAGCCCGCGCCAAGGGTCGCAACGCGATTGAAAACTCGCGCCAGGTTTTGCAAAGGCAAATCGCCGAAGTCAAAGCTCAGCTCAGCAAAGAAGTGGCCGGCGTGTCGCAATTGATCAACCGGCAACTAATTGGCAAGGATCTCGAGATATGAAGTGGCTTTTTTTAATTGTAAGCGCGTGGGCGCAAGAGCATGGCGCCGAACACGCCGAAGAGCTTGTGATTCCGTGGGCCAACATTTGGGTGCAAGCACTTAACCTGGCGCTTTTGATTGGACTGCTGGTCTATTTGCTACGCAATAGCTTGAAGCAACATTTTGCTCAGCGTGCGACTGAATATAAGGAGCTCGTCGACCGCGCCGAGACTGCCGCGCGCGAAGCTGAGAAAACCAATGTGCAAATTAAAGATAAGCTGGCCAAGTTAGAGGCAAGCGCCAAGCAGGGCGAACAGCGGGCGCGCGAAGAGGCCGATATCTTGCGCGGCCGCCTGGAACATGAAGCGAAAGCCATTTCCGCCAAACTTGCGCAAGAGGCTCAGCGCACGGCTACGGTGGAGTTGGAAAAGGCGAAAATTGAATTGCGCCACGAACTATTGCAGCAGGCACTTCACAGCTCGCGCGAAAAACTTCAAAACAGCCTAGGCAGCAGTGATCAGCAGAAGCTGCAAAATGAATTCGCCCAGAAAATTGAATTGGTGAACCGGTGAAAAACACACTCTTGGCCAAGCGTTACGCCAAAGCTCTTTATGGGCTGGCAAAGGAGAGCGGTGAACAGGATGTCATCTTCGAGCAGATGCGTGTTATCAGTCACGCCATCTCGAGCGACGCCAGCGTTTCCAGCTTTTTGTTTTCGCCTCTAGTTCGCCCCAGTGAAAAGGTGGCGGCATTCGAAAAATTATTGGGAACCTTGAGTGTTCCTCAGGTCTTGAAAAATTTTATTTTGCTGGTGGCTAAGAAAAACCGCCTTGCGGTTTTCAATGACATTCTGGTGGCCTATCAGAATTTTGCGGATGAGGCCCACGGCGTGACGCGCGGAACAGTGCGATCCGCGACGGTGCTAGCCCCCGAAGAACGCAAGCGCATCGAGACTCTGGTGGGACGCGCGACCAAGAAACAGGTGATTCTCAGCTACAAAGAAGATGCGCACTTACTCGGCGGATTGGTGGCCGAGGTGGGCAGCTTTACCTTTGATGACTCTCTCGCCGCGCATTTGAATCGAATGAATGAGCAATTAACACGAGAAACGAACTAGGAGCATCCCTTCGTATGGAAACTAATATTCGCGCCGACGAAATTAGCCGGGTCTTAAAAGAGCAAATCAAAAATTACAACAAAGCCATTGAGGTGAGCGAAACCGGAAGCGTGCTTTCGGTCGGTGACGGCGTGGCGCGGGTTTACGGCCTCGATAAGGCGATGGCCGGTGAGTTGATTGAGTTCCCCAACCAGATCACGGGCATGGTTTTGAATTTGGAAGCCGACTCGGTGGGCGTGGTCATTTTTGGTAATGACCGCGACATTCGCGAAGGCGACACCGTGAAGCGCACAAAGAAAATCGTGCAGGTGCCGGTGGGCGAAGCCCTTTTAGGTCGGGTTGTGAACGTGATGGGCGAGCCGATCGACGGGGCCGGTCCGATCAAGACTGAACACTCACGTATTGTTGAAATCAAAGCTCCCGGGATTTTGGCGCGCAAGGGTGTTCATGAGCCCCTGCAAACTGGAATCAAATCGATTGATGCGATGATTCCGATCGGCCGCGGTCAGCGTGAGTTAATCATTGGTGACCGCCAAACAGGAAAGACCGCCATCGCGATCGATACGATCATCAATCAAAAAGGCCAAAACGTTTTTTGTTTTTATGTGGCGATTGGACAGAAAAAATCGACGGTTGCACAGGTGGTTGAAAAACTGCGTGCGGCGGGTGCGATGGAATACACCACGGTCATTTCCGCCAGTGCTTCGGAGCCGGCTCCGCTACAATTCTTGGCCCCTTATGCGGGTTGCACTATGGCCGAGCACTTCCGCGATAGTGGTCGTCACGCTCTCATAATATATGATGATTTGACCAAACAGGCGCAAGCTTATCGCCAGTTGTCGTTGTTGCTCCGCCGCCCTCCGGGTCGCGAAGCTTATCCCGGCGACGTGTTCTATGTGCACTCGCGCCTGCTCGAACGTGCCGCTAAGCTGAGTGACAAAGAGGGGGCGGGCTCACTCACCGCCTTGCCGATCATTGAAACTCAAGCCGGCGATATTGCCGCCTACATTCCGACCAATGTGATCTCCATCACGGATGGACAGATCTTTTTGGAAAGCGGTCTGTTTTACAAAGGCATTCGTCCCGCGGTGGACGTGGGAAAATCAGTTTCGCGGGTGGGCGGAAACGCACAGATCAAAGCCATGAAGCAAGTTGCGGGAACGTTGAAGTTGGAGCTCGCGCAGTTCCGCGAACTCGAAGCCTTCTCGGCGTTTGCTTCGGATTTGGATAAGGCCACGCAAAACCAGTTGGCGCGCGGCCGACGCTTGGTCGAAATGTTAAAACAGGCACAGTACTCCCCCTGCGCGGTGGAAAAACAAGTGGCGATGATTTGGGGCGCGACTAATGGTTACTTAGACGCCTTGCCGGAAGGCGACGTGCGCCGTTACGAAAAGGAGCTGATGGAGTTCCTGGACACCAAGTACAGTAAAGTGCTGACCACTATTCGCGAGAAGAAGCAGTTGGACGATGAACTAAAACGCGATCTGAAGGGCGCTTTGGAAGAATTCAAAGCTGTCTTTAGACCGACGCAAAAGAAGTAACGGGATATGGCCAATTTAAAGGACATCCGGCTGCGCATTCAGAGCGTGAAAAACACGCAGCAAATTACGCGCGCCATGAAAATGGTTTCGGCCGCGAAGCTGCGGCGGGCGCAGTCGAATATTATCAATCTACGTCCGTTCGCACGTCAGATTCTGGCGATGATCGCGGACATCGCGGTCACCCATCGCGTGCGCCACCCGCTTTTGAGTACCAATCAGAATCCCAAGAAGGTGCTTTTGGTGGTGGTGACTTCCGATCGCGGCTTGGCGGGCGGCTTCAATAACAATCTCAATCGTTTTGCGCATAGGTTTTATTTGGAAAACCAGAAAAATTTTGCGCAGATGGACTTGCTGTTTGTCGGCCGCAAGGGCGCTGACTTTTTCCGGGCGCGCAAGTTGGCCGGCATCGACACCATTTTGAATTTGGCCCGAGAGATTTCCTTTTCACTGGCCGCTGGAGTGGCGGATCGTTTGATGGAGAGTTTTATTGATGGCGGCTATGACGCGGTCTATTTGATCTATAACGAATTCAAATCGGCCATCGCCCAAGAGCTTAAATGTGAGCGCCTGCTGCCGGTGGATCTGAGCAACGCCCGTCAGGCCGACGATGGCAAAAAACCGTTCTCCAAAGATATGATTTTTGAACCGGCGCCGGAGCTCATCATTGACGATTTGCTCAAAAAACATTTTTCGGTGCAGGTCTATCGCGCCATGAGCGAGAGTGTCGCCGCCGAACATGGCGCGCGCATGGCAGCGATGGAGAGCGCTACGAAAAACGCTGGTGAAATGATTCGGTCCATGACTTTGACTTACAATAAACTTCGCCAAGCTTCGATCACAACCGAATTGATTGAGATCACGAGCGGCGCAGAAGCATTAAAAGGCTAAACGGGAGATATTTTTATGCAAGTAGGATTTATTAAACAAGTAATGGGCCCGGTGGTGGATGTGGAATTTCCCACTGGCGAGATGCCGCAAATCTACAATGCGCTGAAATTGTCCAACAAGGCGATCAGCGATGCGGAAGGCAATTTAACTTTGGAGGTAGCCCAGCACCTGGGTGACCGCGTGGTGCGCGCCATTGCCATGGACACCACCGACGGGTTGGTTCGCGGCGACAAAGTCACGGACACGGGCGACAGCATTAAGACTCCCGTGGGTAAAGAAGTATTAGGCCGCATTTTAAATGTGCTGGGCGAGCCGATTGACGGGATGCCGAAAGTCGTGAGCAAAGAATCCTGGTCCATTCACCGCGAGGCTCCCCGCTTTGAAGATCAGTCGACTCAAGCCGAAATGCTGATGACCGGAATTAAGGTCGTGGACTTGCTTGCACCTTACGCCAAGGGTGGAAAGATTGGACTATTCGGCGGCGCCGGCGTGGGCAAGACCGTTTTGATTATGGAATTGATTCGTAACATTGCCACCGAGCATGGTGGTTACTCAGTGTTTGCTGGCGTGGGCGAGAGAACGCGTGAGGGTAACGATCTTTACATGGAAATGAAAGAGTCTGGCGTTATCGATAAGACCGCGCTGGTGTTTGGCCAGATGAACGAGCCGCCGGGCGCGCGGGCGCGCGTGGCATTGACGGGTCTGACGATCGCGGAATGTTTTCGTGATCGCGAGGGCCAGGACGTGCTGTTGTTTGTCGACAATATTTTCCGTTTCACCCAAGCGGGCGCGGAAGTGTCGGCGTTGCTGGGCCGGATTCCCTCGGCGGTGGGTTATCAGCCGACCCTTGGAACCGAGATGGGCAATTTGCAAGAGCGTATTACCTCGACCAAAAAAGGTTCGATCACTTCGGTGCAAGCCGTTTACGTACCTGCGGATGACTACACCGATCCCGCACCGGCGACAACATTTACCCATTTGGATGCGACCACCAATTTGGATCGCGACATAGCGGCCAAAGCCATTTTCCCGGCCGTGCATCCGCTGAATTCAACTTCGCGTATTCTCGATCCGGCGATTGTAGGCGAAGAGCACTATCGCACGGCGCGCGATCTACAGGCCCTGCTGCAACGTTATCGTGAGCTGCAAGACATTATCGCCATTTTGGGTATGGATGAATTGAGTGAAGAAGACAAATTAGTGGTGACTCGCGCGCGCAAGGCCGAGCGCTTTTTGTCGCAGCCAATGTTTGTGGCTGAGCAGTTTACCGGCATGGCTGGAAAATATGTCGACATTAAGGACACCGTTAAGGGCTTTCGCGAAATCATGGATGGCAAACACGACGCGATTCCTGAGCAAGCGTTTTATATGGTCGGCGCCATTGAGGATGTTTTGGAAAAAGCGAAAAAATTGGCGATCTAGAGGTACGAATGTTTGTTTTGAACTTAGTTACGCCTGATAAGAGACTGGTCACGGACACAGAAGTGGAAGAAGTGACCGTGCCCGGATTTAAAGGACAATTGGATATTTTGCCGGGCCATGCACCGCTCCTAACCACTTTAGCCACCGGTATCTTGAAATATCGGATTAAAGACAAAGTGGAATCGGTGGTTGTGAGCTGGGGCTACTGCCAGGTGAACCCCGAAGGCGTAGTGGTTTTGGCGGAAACCGCCGAGTCGCTGGAAGAAATCGACCGCGCCCGCGCCGAAGCGGCGTTGAAGGTCGCTAAAACGAAATTGCTTGAGCCCATTTTGCAGCCGGATCAAATCGCAAAATTTCAGCATAAGCTCGCGCGCGCGAGTGCGCGTCTGGCCGCATTGGAAAATCAGTAGTCCTCAGTGTCGTCAGGCTCACTGGCAGGCATGCGCATTTCATGGGAAATTAGGGCGTCACCCAGGGCCGCGCCGCTTTCGAAATTCAAGGTGTTGATGTTGAGCACCGACAAAAATGAATTCTGATTTTCCACGTCACCGGACTGGTTGGCATTTACCACAATTGTTTTGGCACGCAATTCAGGCGGAAGGTGCTCAAGCCAATGCGCGGTTTGCGTTCCCGTGGCGTAGTAAATGGCTACCTGGTATTCGGGCTTGGCTAATTCTGCAACCACCGAGTTGAGTGTTTGCGGAGCGAGTTGGAAAAACTTGCTTTTCCCATGGTCGCGAAATGACGTCATAAAGGATTCGTAGAAGCGGCGGTCGGAACTGAGGAGTAGTACTTGCGTGTCGCTCTTGATTTCGGGCCAACGGGCAGTTTGCCCTTCTACCGATTTTTGTAAATTGCGCTGGAGCACCCGGCGTGAGAGTTTTTCCAGCCTTGCGACCGACACTTTGACCTTTTCGGAATTGAATTTAAACGCGCCGATTTTCATTTTATCTTTGTAGCTTAGAATTCGGGTGACGCTTTCCTTGAGGCGCGCGACTGGAATTCGCCCCGATTTGACTGCTTTGAGCATGGCCGTGTAGGCCTTTTTTTGATGGGCGGGAGAGCCCGCGAGCATCAGCATATCATTGCCGGCTAAGAACGCACGCACCGCGCGTTCGCCAATGTCCATGTCGGCCGAGGCCCCCGCCATTTCCAAATCATCGGTGATCACTAGGCCATCATACTTCAGTTTGCCGCGCAGAAAATCTTGAATTAACACGTGGGAGTAGGTCGAAGGTTCGCCTGACGGATCGATATTAGGCAACGCCAAGTGTGCCATCATCAGCGCGCGCGGGTATTCGGCCTGGGCGTACTCTTCAAAGGGGACCCAGTCTTTGTCGGCGAGCTCCTGGTAGTTGGATAGTTTTTGCGGCGTAGTGTGGTGGCTGTCCTGCACCACTCCGCCGTGGCCGGGAAAATGCTTGGCGGTGGGAATTAAACCGCCTAAGTTTAGGCCTTCAGCGTAGGCGGCCGCGATTTTGGCCACGGTTTCGGGGTCGTCACCGAACGCGCGATTGCCGATAAAAGTGCCGCGCTCGGGATTGGAGAGATCTAGCACCGGAGCCAGATTGACGTTGAAGCCGATGTCGTGAAGAAGGGTGGCGTTGGCCTTGCCATAGCGGCGAATAAATTCCACGTCGGCCATTTGCCCAAGTGCCAACGCGCTGGGCATCGGCACCGAAGTTTTGAGCCGAGTCACGGTTCCGCCCTCTTGATCGATCATCAAAAACAGCGGAGTTTTCAATTTACTAAGAGCGAACTTTTGCGTCTCCGCATTTAGTTTAGCGATTTGTGCGGGTGTTTTAATGTTGCGCGAAAAGGCAATTAGCGCTCCGGGCTGGTATTTCTCAAGCCACGACTGAATTGACGGCGAAAAACTGGTTCCCGCATAGGTCCAGATAAAGACCTGGCCGACGCGTTGGGCGGCGGTCAAATGTTCATAGGGGTCAGTGAGGGGCTCGGCGTCGGTCGCCAGACTGAAGGCTAGGAAAATAATGCCCGCGACAAAAGAGGAGATTTTACAAGTCATCTCATGGGTTTCGCCGCTTTTCGGTATACTCAAGGCATGTCCCAAAGGTTTCGGCCGCTCCCCTCATGGCTCATAGTTCTCCTATATATCGGCATTTTGCCACCGGCCCTGAATGCCGCCGAGGAAGAGCCCGATGCCGAAACGCTGATTCAAAAACATTTGGTGTATGTTGAGCAGGCGAGCGTGATCGTCAGCAAAGTCGATGGCGAGTACAAGCTGCAGAGTTACCGCGAACGCCGCACGCACTGGGGACTACTGATTGGCGTGGACTACGACGCCTACGAGCCGCTCAATTATCAACCCAATTTTTCGATTGAAAATTATCGACGCGTATATGGTGTGCCGCAATCGCCGACCCTCGAGTTGCAAGTCGCGGTCAAACGCAATTTCAGCTTTGGCAGCATTGGCATTGAAGTTGCGGGAAGTTTTTTTTCAAACACCAATTCCGATCCGGCTCTTGTGAATTCGTCCTTGAGCTTAAATCCGATTCGTGTCGGCGGGTCCGTTTATCTGGACACACTGTGGGCCGAACCCTATGTGGTTCCCTACGCCTCCGCGGGCGCCTACACCATGATTTATCATGAGCGATTGGCGGGAAATTCGTTCAATGGCAACACCCAAGTCGCGCCCTACATCAACGCCGGCTGTGCCTATCAGATCGATTGGATCGACAAGAGGGCCGCGCGGACTTCCCATGAGGAGTCGCATATGCAAAGCACTTATGTTTACACGGATGCGCGCAAGTACTTTACTTCGCAGGGCAAAAAAGATCCCGATGTTGGCAATGATGTGAGCTGGGCCGCGGGTTTGCGAGTTGAATTCTAGCCTGCACTAGAAGGCGTGGCTTAAAGATTGCACAGGCTTTTTAAATACGTCAGTTCATCGTGAATGCGCGGCCACGTGATTTCGTTCATGCGTACGCGCAGGCGATTGTCGGGCGTGATCGAATACTTTTTATTGCTGCGGGCAGTGAGCTCAATCACTTTTTTGGGCGGGAGCTTAGTGTGCTCGGTGAACGCGAGAGTGATGGTGGCTTCGCCGCCCGAGAGATCGCGCACACTGAGGTCCTTGCACATTTTGCGAATTAGCATCAGACCCATTAAATTCAGGACTTGATCTGGGATTTTGCCGAATTGGTCGCGCAGTTCGTCTTCGATACGGTCGATGTCTTCTGGCTTTTCGATTTCGGACAGCGATTTATAGTAGGCCAAGCGTACGCGCAGATCCGAAATATAAGTGTCGGGAATCAAGGCGGGGATTCGCAGATTGATCTCAGGTTCCACATCGGCATCGAGCGGGGCTTCGCCCTTGGCGTTGCGCACGGCCTCTTCGAGCAGCTCGAGATAGAGTTCGTAACCGACGGCGTTGACGTGTCCGGCCTGCTCTTCGCCAAGAATATCGCCGGCTCCGCGCAGCTCTAGATCGTATTGAGCGATGCGAATGCCGGAACCGAGTGCGGTGTTTTCTTGGATGATGCGCAGACGCTCTTGGGCGTCTTTTTCCAAGCGGCGGTGGTTGGGAATTAGCAGGTAACAATAGGCGCGCTCTTTGCTGCGACCGACGCGGCCGCGCAATTGATAAAGTTGCGAGAGCCCGAGCTGTTGAGCGTTGTCGATAAACATAGTGTTGGCGGACGCCACGTCCATTCCAGATTCAACGATGGTGGTGCACACCAACATGTCGATCTCATGGTGAAAAAACTCGACCATTACTTTTTCCAGCGCACCTTCCTCCATTTGTCCGTGCGCCACCTTGAAGCGGACTTCGGGAACGATTTCTTTGAGTTGGTCGGCGAGATCGTAAATGCTTTGAATGCGGTTGTGAATAAAATAAATCTGACCTCCGCGGGCAACTTCGCTGGTGATGGCTTTGCGGATCACGTCCTTGTCGAACTTGGTTACGAAGGTGCGAGTGGCCAGGCGATCCACCGGTGGCGTGTTGATCAGACTGAGATCGCGGATGCCGACGAGGCTTAGATTTAAAGTGCGCGGAATGGGAGTGGCCGACATAGCCAGGGTGTCGAGACTCGCTTTCATTTTGCGTAAGCGTTCTTTGTGCTTCACGCCAAAGCGTTGCTCTTCGTCGACAACCAGCAGGCCCAGGTTTTTAAACTGCACATCTTGACTGAGCATGCGGTGAGTGCCGATCAAAATATCTACCTTGCCCTCGCGCAGGTCCTTGAGGGTGGAGGTGACTTCCTTTTTCGACACGAAGCGATTCAGCGAGCGAATGACGAAGGGCCATTTGGCAAAGCGCTTTTTAAAAGTTTCAACGTGCTGAAATGTGAGCACGGTGGTTGGGGCAATGATGGCGACTTGCTTGTGGTCATGGACTGTGGCGAAGGCCGCGCGCATGGCGATTTCGGTTTTGCCAAAGCCCACGTCGCCGCACACTAGGCGGTCCATGGGATGGGGTTTTTGCAGATCGCTTAAGACGTCGCGGACGGCGCGCAGTTGATCGTCGGTTTCTTGGTAGGGAAACACGGCTTCAAAACCCAGGTAGTCCGGACCCGGCGGTGAAAATGCAGGGCGTTCGGCGACGGCTCGCTTTGCATAAATTTCCAGGAGCTCGGCGGCCACGTCGCGCAGGTGAGCGCGCACTTTGGTTTTGGTTTTTTCCCAGCCGGGTCCGCCCAATTTGTCGATCATGGTTCCAGCTTGCGGGCCGGAATATTTCTGCATCAGATGAACGCGGTACACTGGCAGGTAGAGGCGGTCGTTGTCTTTGTATTTAATCTGAATAAATTCGGCGGCGATGCCCTGAATGGGCATGACTTTAAGGCCTTCGAATACGCCGATGCCGTGGAGTTTGTGCACCACCAAATCACCGGTTTTAAGATCGCCGAAATTGAAAGCGTGGGCGCGCTTTTCGAGCGTGCCGCTGGATTTGTATTCGGCGCGGGCGCGTTTATTGCCGAAGATATCTTCTTCGCGCAAAATGATCATATGTTCTTCGGAAAACCGCAGACTTTCGCCGACCGAGCGTTCGACGATGTGGATAAGGTTGGGGTTTGCGCGCTGTTGATCGGTCCAGTCATCCCACGCGTAGTCGGCGGCGTCCACTTGCGCAGCGGTGATCTCGGACCTTTCCAGCATCAGGCGCAGGCGTTGGGCTTGAGTTTGCGTGGCTACCGAAATAAAAATGCTGTAGCCGAGATTCTTCCATTCCTTGATTTTTTTATTTAAAAAATCCGCGAGCTCATGGGCCTGGGTGGCCAGGGCGCGCGCGGCGCTCGCGACCTCCTGCAGGTCCGAAGTGGACAATGGCAGCACCGCACTCTCCGCATCACCGAGCCGCACTTTGTTGAGGCTCAGAGTTTGGCTGTCGGGGGGAAACTGCACGTGGTCAAACGAGGAATACACTTCGTTCAAAAGCGGGCGCACGATTTGCTCTTCCGAGGAGGCGTACTCGCCTTTGGCTTCGGCCATAAGCTGGTCGTATTGCCGTTCTAACTCAAAGCCATCGAGGCGCCACACGTTGAGTGAGGTGTTGAAGTGTTCGACCGGAAGTGCGGGCGTATCATAAAAATAAGCGAGCAGAAATTCGACGCCATGAAAATACTGGCCCTGTACCAATTGATGTAATAGTGAAGCAGATTCCTCGCGATCGACGGGTCGGCCTGCGAACGAAGCTTTAAAGCGGGCTGCGGCCTTTTGCCGATTCTCGTCGCTGAATAGCACTTCGTGCGCGGGAATGACCTCGAGCGTGGTGTGACTTTCGTCCAGGCTGCGCTGGTTTTCCACATTAAAGAAACGCAGCGATTCAATAATGTCGCCAAAGAGCTCGAGCCGTGCCGGATTCGGATGTGCTGGCGAAAATACGTCGACCATGCCGCCGCGAATGGAGAAAGTCCCGACATCCTCCACGATGGGCACATTGTCGTAGCCGAGGGCTTCAAGCTTAGCAGTGAATTCCGCCGGCAAAACATCGTTGCGGTGTAGACAAAATGCCCGCCGGGCTAAAGTGTTGTAGGGCAGGGTCCGTTGGATCAGGGCCTCAATCGGGGCGATGAAAATATCTCCGGGCTTGGCGTTTTGCGCCTTCCACAGCCAACTGAGGCGGCCGGCGATGACCCGGCGATTCGGATAGAGCCCGGAGTAGACGCCTACGTCAAAGCTGGGCAGAACGTGAGGAGAGGCACTTGGGGAAATAAATTTTAGTGAACGCACGATGCGCTCGGCACTGACAGAATTGCCGGTCAAAACCAGGTGGGGGCGCTCGTTCAAGGCCACCTTCGGCAGACTTAAGAGGCCCGCCAACAGGGTCGTTGAGTCGGTTCCAACAATATCCAGAGTCGGCTCGCGCCCGCGCAAAAACCGGTCTAGGGTGTTTTCAATTTTCCACGGTAAATGCTCAAACATAACCCACCGCGCCAACCTTCGTTCTTGGATTTGAAACAACGGCAATTTATAACCAAAAGAAACGTTTCTGCATCCTACTTGTGGAGACCCGATGTCGCAACTATTGCCCGTGCTCGTCTTGGCCGTTTTCGTCATTATTTTTGGCGTGGCTTTGCTATGGATCTCAAGCTTGATCAGTGAGAAGGGACGCCCCGACGCCGTGAAAGGCGAAAGCTATGAGTGCGGCCTTCCGTCAGACACTTCCGGCTCCACCAAAATTTCGATCAAGTTTTATCTGACGGCGATCTTGTTCATTCTATTCGATATCGAAATCATTTTCATGTATCCGTGGGCACTCACCTACGGCGATTTTATCGCCAACGGCTTTGGCCTCTATATATTGGGGGCGATGAGCTTCTTTTTAGCGATTTTTATTTTCGGTCTGTTTTGGGAAGTCAAATCTAAAGCCTTGGAATGGGAATAATGGGAACAGATGCGTTTGAGGTCGGCGTTAACTTCGCCAAAATGGTCGCCATATTTCTGATGATGGTGCAGATCGTGCCGCTGTTGGTGTGGGTGGAGCGGCGCGGATCCGCATACATTCAGAATCGTTTTGGCCCCAACCGAGTCGGTCCGCTGGGGCTGATGCAGCTCCTGGCCGATGCGATAAAATTTTTGACCAAGGAAGAGTTTATTCCCGAGCGCGGTTACCCCTTTTTGTTTTATTTGGCGCCAGTGGTGGCGATGATTCCCGCGGCATTGGCGTTTGGAGCCATTCCGCTGTCGATGCCGGTGAATGTCGAGGCGTTTTCAATGCTTGGCCAGCACTGGGGTCCGTATGTTTTCAAATTTCAATCCTACGAAATCGGTATCGGAATAGTTTTTGTCCTCGGAATATCGTCTTTGGCCGCGTTTGGGGTTTTACTCGCTGGTTACGGCAGCAATAATAAATATGCGCTCTACGGTGCCCTGAGGGCGTGCGCTCAAACGATCAGCTATGAGTTGGCAATGGGCCTGGCGATTGTGGGCGTGATCTTGCTATTTAACACCTTTAGCTTTTCCGAGATCGTGACGGCGCAGAGCGCGCCGTTGAATTTCGCGTTTCTCGGGCACAAGGTGGAGTGGAGCGTTCTGCCCAACTGGGGCATTTTCTATCAACCTCTCGGTGCGGTGATTTTATTTTCAGCAATGTTTGCCGAGGCAAACCGTTTACCATTTGATTTGCCCGAAGCTGAGGGTGAGTTGGTGGCTGGTTACCATACCGAGTACGCGGGCTTTAAGTTCAATATGTTCTTTATCGGCGAATATGGCCACATGCTCGTGGCCTCGGCGCTAATGGTGATTTTTTATTTTGGCGGGTACACGGTCTATCCGTGGCTAACCCCCGAGACCGCGCCGAAGATCATGGCTCCGATCGCGGGCTTAATGGGTTGGAGCACGACTTCGACGGCTGTGAGTTTGCTTGGCGCTTTACTTTTGCACGTGGTGTTTTTGACCAAGATCGTGTTCTTTTTGTGGATTTTTATTTGGGTGCGCTGGACGCTTCCGCGCTTTCGTTATGATCAATTGATGGATCTCGGCTGGCGCAAGATGTTGCCGTGGGCGCTGCTGAATACCGTTGTCACCGCCGTGATCATTTTGGTTATGCGCCATCCTTGGGGAGGCTAAGTCATGTGGGAAGCCATTGGGTTTTATGCCCTCGCTATTTTTCTGATTTACTTCGCGTTTCAGACGATCACGGTTCCTAATCCGATTCACTCGGCACTTTATTTGGTTTTGACCATGGTGGGTTTGTCGGCGGCGTTTTTTAATCTAGGCGCGCAGTTTATCGCCGGGGTACAGATGATCGTTTATGCCGGCGCGGTGATGGTTTTGTTTGTGATGGTGTTGATGCTGTTTGATTTGAAGGCGGAGATTCGGGCTTTTAGTCAGGGGCTGTTCTCTGGCGGCCTCAAGGTGATGTCCGCGGCGTTGCTGGCGGGGCTGGCGATTGGCGCGGCCAATAGTTCGGTGGCGATTTTAGACAAGCCGGTCGAGGCTGCGCGGGCGCCGGCGGATGTGACCCGCCAGCTGGGGCTTTTGCTTTACACCAAATATTTATTCGCGTTCGAGGCGCTGGGACTGTTGCTACTGGTGGTGGCGGTCGGCGTGGTCGCGGTTTCGCGCATTCGGGGAGGCACTCATGCTCAGCGCTGACAACTTTCTGCATATCGGTTTGGCCCATTATATTTTTCTGTCCGGCATCTTGTTTTCTTTCGGGATGATCGCCGTGCTGATGCGTAAAAACGTTATTGTGATGTTAATGGGCATCGAGCTGATGTTGAATGCGGTGAATCTTTCGTTCATCGCTTTTTCCAAAGAGAGCGGAAATCTCAATGGCCACATAATGGTGTTTTTTGTGATGACCATCGCCGCGGCGGAAGCCGGCGTGGGTTTAGCGTTGGCCGTCGCCATTTATAAGAAATTTCATGAAGTGAATATCCGCTTTTTTGAACATCTTCGAGGCTGAAATGAATCATGCGCTGATAATTTTAACTCTGCTCATTGCTCCACTTCTGGGTTTCTTATTTAATGGCGTGCGCTTTCGCTCGCACAATGCGGTGGTGGCGGGGGCGGTCGCGACGGGCGCGGCAGCCACCAGCTTTATTTGTTCGCTAATGCTTTATTTTGACTTGCTGAAGATGCCGCCGGAGTCACGAGTGTTGGCGACGCGCTTCTTTGATTGGATCACAGTTGGAAATCTTCAGGTGCCATTTGGTTTTGTGGTCGATCAAATTAGCGTGGTGATGATTTTGATTATCACCGGCGTGGGCAGCCTGATTCACTTATTTAGCGTAGGCTACATGTCCCACGACGAGCGCCCCGCCAAATATTTTGCCTATCTAAATTTGTTTTTGTTCAACATGTTGGTGCTGGTCCTGGGCGATAACTTGTTGATCACCTTTGTCGGCTGGGAGGGCGTGGGCCTGTGCTCCTATTTGTTGATTGGATTTTGGTTTACGGACGGGCAAAAGGCCGCAGCCGGGATGAAGGCTTTTGTCACCAACCGCATCGGTGATGCCGGGTTTTTAATCGGCATCTTTATTTTGTTTTTTACATACAATAGTGTGAATTATGCCGACCTCGCCAATTTGATTCCCGAGATGGCGGAAATGAGCTGGAGCGGTCCACTGACTCTTGCTACACTGTTTTTGTTTATTGGTGCCACCGGCAAATCTGCGCAAATCCCACTCTACGTGTGGCTGCCCGACGCCATGGCGGGCCCGACTCCGGTTTCTGCGCTCATCCATGCGGCGACGATGGTGACCGCGGGGGTTTATCTTTTTGTGCGCATGAGCCATGTGCTGGTGATGGCGCCGCTGACGATGGGTGTGATTGCATGGGTTGGCGCGCTCACGGCCCTGGTGGCCGCTTCGATTGGCATCACCCAGTGGGATATAAAAAGGGTTTTGGCTTATTCGACGGTTTCGCAGCTCGGATATATGTTTTTGGCTGTCGGAGTCGGCGCCTTCTCGGCGGCGCAGTTTCACCTAATGACCCATGCGTTTTTTAAGGCACTGATGTTCTTGGGTTCGGGCTCGGTGATTCATGCCATGCATGAAGAGCAAGACATTCGCAAGATGGGGGGCTTACGCAAATATTTGCCGATCACCCATCTGACGTTTTTGTTTGGTTGGCTGGCGATTATCGGCATCCCACCGTTTGCGGGATTTTTTAGCAAAGATGAAATTCTGTGGCAAGCCTATTCGAGCCCGCAGGGCTCTAAATATCTTTGGTTTGTAGGCGCGGTGACGGCGGCCATGACGGCGTTTTATATGACCCGTTTGATGGCCCTGACGTTTTGGGGTAGGAGCCGCTTTGGTCAGGACGTGCACCCGCATGAGTCTCCCCCGACGATGACGATTCCTTTGATCGTGCTGGGCTTTCTGTCGGTGGTGGGGGGCTGGCTTGGAATTCCTCACGTGCTCGCGGGAATCCTACCGGGAGTGCCGGCGGGGATTTTTGAACATTGGCTAGAGCCGGTCACCGCGAAGCTTGGCGAAGGCCACGGGGGCGCGATCGTAGAAATGTCGCTCATGGGAATTTCAGTCGCGCTGGCGGGCCTTGCGTCGGGCCTCGCGTTTATATGTTATTTGTTTAGTCCGCAGCTGCCTAAGCAGATCGCACAAATGCTAGGTCCAGTTTACCAGGCCGTATACAATAAATATTACGTCGACGAATTTTATTTCGCGCGTTTGATCAGCCCCCTGGTCGAAGGTTCGAAGGCGCTGTGGCTCTACATCGATATTAATTTTATCGACAAGGCCACCTATTTCGCCGGCGATCTGGTGTCGGGCTTGGCCGCCTTCGTGAAGACCGTACAAAATGGAAAAACCCAAAGTTACGCCTTGTACATGGCTCTTGGGGTCGTGGTGATTATGACCGTCGTGTTGTTGTGAGGTAAGAGATGTTTCTCAGTCTATTGATTTTTTTGCCGCTGGTTTTCGCGCTGGTGTTGGCGCTGGTGCCTGAGCGGTGGGTGCGTCCGAGTGCGCTGTTATTGAGCGTGCTCCATTTTTTATTCAGCTGTGTTTTGTTTTATCGCTTTGATCCGCAAAAGGCGACGCTGCAATTGGTCGAGCACGCGTCGTGGGTGCCGACTTTTGGCATCAATTATTTTGTGGGCGTGGACGGGATTTCATTCTGGTTGGTGCTGCTTTCGACTTTTCTCACGCCATTGGTGGTGTTGGGCAGTTGGCGCAGTATCACCAGCCGGGTGCGCGCGTTTCACCTCGCGATTTTTGTTTTACTCACCAGCACCCTCGGCACGTTTTTAGCCATGGACGCGATTTTGTTCTATGTGTTTTTTGAAACCTCGCTGATTCCTATGTATTTTTTAATCGGCGTGTGGGGCGGCCCGCGGCGCCTCTATGCCAACATGAAGTTTTTTATTTACACCATGGCCGGCTCGCTCTTTATGCTGCTAGCGATTATCGCGCTGATTTTTATGACTCAAGAGCAGTCGGGCACCATGAGCGCCAGCATTTTGGACTTTTATCATTTGCAGATCCCGTTTGTGGGCAATACCTTCCTGAGTACCCAGACGTTGCTGTTCTTTGCATTCTCTCTGGCTTTCGCGATTAAGGTGCCGATGTTCCCGTTTCACACCTGGCTACCGGATGCGCACGTGGAAGCGCCCACTCCGGGCTCCGTGATCCTGGCCGCAGTGATGTTAAAAATGGGGACCTATGGCTTTATGCGTTTTGTGCTGCCAATGTTCCCGGCTGCGGTTGAGTCATGGTCGTGGCTCTTCTTGCTGCTCGGAGTGGTGGGAATTATTTACGGCGCTTTGGTGGCGATGGTGCAACCAGATTTGAAAAAACTTGTGGCCTATTCGTCAGTCTCACATATGGGTTATGTGATGCTCGGCCTGTTTGCCTTCAATATATATGGCGCGACCGGAGCGCTCTATCAGATGCTAAACCACGGAGTGAGCACGGGCGCGCTGTTCTTGTTGGTAGGCATGATCTATGAGAAGACTCACACCAGGCAGATCGGCGATTATGGCGGCTTGGCCAAGGTCGCTCCGCTCTTCACCATCGCGTTTTTGCTGGTCACCTTTTCCAGCATTGCGGTGCCTCTGACCAATGGCTTTATCGGCGAATTTTTGATTTTACTCGGCACCTTTCAGAGCCATCAGGTGTTTGGCGGGCTGGCGGTGCTGGGCGTGATTTTAGGCGCGGTCTATATGTTGTGGGCGGTCAAACGAGTATTTTTTGGCGCCGAGGGCAAGGTCATCCGCGAGCACCATGGCGAAGGCTTTGATATCGGTGCGCGCGAGCTGTGTGTGCTCACACCATTTGTGATTCTCATTTTTTGGATGGGACTGTTTCCTAACGATTTTTTAAACTGGTCCAAGTCGAGCGTGGAAAACTTTGTGCAACACCGCGGACACTATGAACTGAATTTGGAAGAGTAGAGGAACTAAGTTATGCAAGTCGCTTTTAGCCTGATCGATTTTTTGCTAGTCGCGCCGGCACTCGCGCTGTTTGTCGCCAGCTGCACTCCGCTGCTGATCAAGGTGTTATGCGGAAATCAGGAGCAGAATTCTTTTGCCACCTTGATCTACGCCTACGTAGGGATTGTGGTGGCGGCAGGTTTTACCTTATCGATGCTGGGCGTCGCGCGCTCGGCCTTTGACGGCGCCTTGGTGTTTGATGGCATTTCATTTTGCACCACACTCATCGTTTTGCTGGTCACTGCCGTAGCGCTGACGTTCGCGCGCGACAGCTATTCCACCAATCCGGGGCAATTTACCGAGGCGACGTTTTTAACCCTGAACGCTGCGATTGGCATGCTCACGGTGGTTTGGGCCAATGATTTGATCGTGACGTTTGTTGGCATCGAGCTTTTTTCGCTGAGCCTCTATGTGCTCATTGCCATGAGTATGGAAGAGAAGCTGTCGAAAGAGGCGGCGTTTAAGTATTTTATCTTAGGCAGCTTTGCTTCGGCCATTATGCTCTATGGGATCTCCTTTATTTACGGCACGGTGGGCTCGACTTATCTGCCGGACCTGTTGCAAGCCTCGCCGAATTTACTGGCGACCAACCGACTCTTTCTCTTAGGCTTTGTTTTATTGTTAGTGGGCATCTGTTTCAAAATCGCAGTTTTTCCGTTTCACTCCTGGGCGCCCGATGTTTATCAAGGGGCGCCGACCCCGCTCACAGCTTTTATGGCGACCGGCGTGAAGGCGGTCTCGCTCGCATTCTTTTTGCGGCTGGTGGCTTCACAGGCGTTTACGGTGGAGAAGTTTTGGCCGTTCGTGGATGTGCTCCAATGGTTGATCGCGCTCACGATTTTGGTTGGCAATGTGGGCGCCTTTCGGCAAAAAAGTTTAAAGCGCATGCTGGCGTACTCGAGTATTGCTCATTCGGGTTATGTCATGATTGGCGTGGTGGCCGCGGGGATTGGCGGTTCGAGTATGTTGGGCGCGGGCGGAGTGATGTTTTATATTTTTTCTTACTCGATCATGACGGCCGGCGCCTTTGGAGTTTTACATATTCTTGAACCTCATGCCGATGCCGATCTCACCCTCGAGGACTTGAAAGGTTTGGCGCGCGAGAAGCCGTGGGTGGCTCTGACCATGAGCATTTTGCTTATGAGCCTCACGGGAATTCCACCAACGCTGGGTTTTTTCGGTAAGTTTTTTATTTTTTCAGCGGCGATCAAACAGGGCCTGGTTTGGCTTGCGGTTTGGGGCGTGGTCGGAAGTGTGATCAGCGTATTTTACTATTTGCGACCGGTGGTCGCGATGTATATGGAAGAACCGCTGCTCAGGCGCGGGGTTTTGCGCTTGCGCCCGCTAAGCTATTTCACGGTGGCGTTTTTAGGCCTGCTGGTGGTGGCGTGTGGCTTGGCCGCGGAGCCGGTCTATCAGGCGATGCTGTCTTCGGTGTCGCAGGTTTTCTAATTGAAGGTTGCGGTTGCGCCTCGTGACCTTGAGCGCCCTTTGATCGAGGAGCTGGGCGAGAATTTGCGCGAACGTCACGGCCGGCTATTTTTGTACGAGGGCGACTTCGAGCCGGTATGGGCGCAAAATATTTGGCGGGCACCTAAACTGATCGAATTTACATCCATTGCTTCCGCAGCCAAAGAATTGCGCGCGGTCCAGCGCAATTGGAAATTGCACCCCGGCTTGACGTCTCACCGCCGCGCCAGTTTGATTGAACAGCAATTGCCAACGATTCGGTTTAAGGCGCAAGTATTTCCAGCCCCAGCCCCGAGGGCGTCGCTAGGTGCGTGGACGCTGCTCGATACTAACAAAATGCTTTATTCGGCGGAGTGTTCCAGCCCGTTTCCGGACGGCGAGGTGGGTTTTGTCGAGAATAAAGTCGAACCGCCGTCGCGCGCCTATTTGAAGTTGTGGGAGATTTTTATATTGGAATCGCTGCCCGCCAAGGGCGCGCGGGTATTGGACTTGGGCTCCAGCCCCGGCGGCTGGACTTGGGTCTTGGATCAGCTTGGATGTGAGGTGGTCAGCGTAGATAAGGCGGCGCTCGCGCAGTCGGTGCCGTGGTCTAAACGCGTGAAGTTTATTAATGAGAGTGCGTTTGCGCTAGATCCTAAAGCCGTAGGCAAAGTGGATTGGCTTTTTTCAGATGTGATTTGTTATCCCGAGAGGCTATTGCAACTGGTGCAAAACTGGTTGAGCGCCGGCCTTGCCACTAATTTTGTTTGCACCTTGAAGTTTCAGGCCCCTACCAATCATGAAATAGCTAGGGAGTTTTTAAAGATTGCGGGAAGCAGGCTGCGCCATTTGACCTGCAATCGGCATGAGCTCACTTGGACGTTGATCAGATCTTAACTAATTGAGAAACGCTCGGAATTCGTTTCTGAGGCCGCGTTCAACCGGACGCTCAAAATCTTCATCTTAAGCCAAATTCGCTAGGGACGCGGGCCCCAAAATGCACAAAGGCGAGTCTGACTCCCGTTCTCGCTTTTGAGTTGAATCCCTTTTTTACGAAGGAGGTTCAAAATGTCTAAATCTAAAAGACTGCCAAAGTTGAGTACGATTCGGCGTTTTTTGGAGTTAGCTAAACTGGTTTTCGGCCTAGCTTTGCGGGGTTTGCAATTAGTGCGGCTGGCTCTTGAGCTTTTACAGCAGTTACTCTTAGGCGCCCCAACGTGTTCAAGGCCTAAGGTAGGGACTTTCATCCTGAAGAGATCTAAGTCATCGAGTGCGGGAACGGGTCCACTTTTGCGAGAACTGCGCTCAGCCCTAGATATTAAACGCCCGCAGCGTATTCATCGCCGCCTTAAATCCAGTCCGCACAATCCCTCCGAGAACCTTAGGATTCAGCGAAAAGTGATCGTAAAAGAAAAACTCATGATCCTGAGGACTTGGATGAATGTAAATATAATCGACCGCTGGATTGAAAGCGGTCTTGGTGACCAAAATATCGGTAAGCTTAGCAATGTGTTCTTCGCCTAGACCTTGTTCGCGCATATAGCCCTGCACCGACTGAATAATACCGCGCACACTTTGCTGGTGTTTAATGTTCGACTGGATTTTCTGTTGCACCACTTGGTAAAGTGCTTGGTTGAAAATCAGCGGCATGCCGTACTCGTGCAGCGAACCCATCTCCTGATTGTAGTGATAAGGCTGAATCGAATAGGACGCGATGACCAGATCCGCGCCTTGGTCGGCTGCGACGTGAGTGGAGAGGGTGTCGCGGATCTCTCCGTCAAAATAGAAGATCTCTTTGCCTTGGAGATTGCGGATGCCATAGGGCGCGAAAAAGGGCGGAAGAGCGGCCGAAGCGGCTACGGCATCGCTTACTTTGGCGTAGTTGCAGTACTTGATTTCCTTAAACTTTTGGGTTTCGGGGTAGGGGCCAAAGACCACCTTGCGTGAGTGATTGAGCTGGGTCGCTACAATGTAGAGCTCCGCGCCGAGCTGTTTAAAATCATTTTCGCTATTCACATGGGTGCTGATGTACTTTTCAATATTGCGGGTGCTAAAAACGCCATTGATTTTAAAGGCTTCCTTAAATAGGGCCTCAAGCCCGCCAGAAATATTCAAGCGCCGGCGAAAAAGTTTTGGCAACAGGCGAATAGGGGAAGCCGCCCCGACATTGAGTGCAAAAAGATCACGGTAGGTGATCGGTTTAAGATACGACTCCTCGGTGTTTTGATTTCGAGCAAGTGAGGTCAGCCCGGCGCCACGGGTAAAGGCACCGATAATTGCGTCGAGCGAATGACCACTGGCCAGAAACGCTGCGACCACCGAGCCGGCGCTTGACCCAACATAGACCGTAATCGTTAGGGGCTTGCCCTCAAACGTAAGCCGATCTTTGGCGGCGCTGCCTCCGCCAAACTTAAAACCCTTTTCACGCAGTGCAAGGCAAGCGCCAATGTGGAAGGCGGCGGCTTTGACTCCACCTCCGCTTAGCACCAAAGCAATCTTCTTTTTCTCCGATAACCGCACGTAATCACTGTACCTGAAGCTTGAGTATTCAACCAAGAAAATTGACGGGTAGTCAAACCGGGAACTGGCCTTTAGACCTTGGTCACAGGGCCTATGCCCAGTTTTAAACGTGATTAGTCACCGGCCCTTTACATAAGCACTTAGTGTGCTAAATTTTGAGTAATCATAGGGAGAGTAGTTGAACACTCAGAATTGGTTACCCTTAACGGAATACTCAGCCAAGTACCGAGTGAGCATGTCGACTCTACGCCGGCGCATTAAGGCGGGCGAAATAGAGTACAAGTTTGCCGACGGTAAGTATCTGCTCAAGGATGGCCCGCTTCTGCTGGTGAGCCCTGACACTGAGACCATTGCCCCCCCAACACAGGTCAATTCTCAGCCCCAGGTCCCACCACCTACAGATTCCGAGCCCGACCAGTTCTGGCGTACAACTCAGGGCCTGTTGAATGAAATCAAAAAGGCCTATTCCTTGATCCTTCAGGAGAAGGAAGAACAAATACTACAACTCAAGGACGAGGTCGCGGACCTAAAAACATTGGTCCGCGTCCTTGAGGATGAAAACAACCGGGTTAAGAATTTGCAGCCCCGGTTGGATTTTGATTTGGGTCTTGAAGTTTGAGGCCGACCCTAAAAGCAATTGTACCAAAGTGTGATCAGGGAGCCTTCTCGCTCGACTTCAAACGCAAATTTTTTATGGGTGGCGCGTAGGGCGGAGTGAATCTCGGCGACGGTATTGAAACTTTTATTGTTTACCCGCATAACAATGTCATCTTCCTTTAGCCCGACCTGTATCCAGTAGGAGTTGACTTTGATATGTGAGATTCTTTGCCCGCGAACGAGAGTGGCGGAAATTACGATAGGGGTGAACTCGGCTTGATAGATATCGGAATCGCCAAAGCATTGGCCGTGAAAGGCATTGTCATAATAGCCGGCTTTGCGTTTTTGCGATTTTTTTGGTCGCATGTTGATGTCGGTGCTGGTTTTACACGCCGTCTTGAAACCTAGCGCACAGGCCCGATTGATGTAATCCATAAATACTCGCTGTTGAGCGGGGTCCGTCCGGCGCGGGAGCCGAAAGGCATAGTCGTAGCAGGCTTTGCCGACGCCGTCCGCGCAGCGGCGCTTGGAGCTTTCAAAAGAAGTGGCCCAGGTGAAGGGCCCTAGCATTAGAGTGGAAAGCCACAGCAAACGCCACACTGTTTATGCGGCGGCGGCCGGCGCCTTTGGCTTTTTGAGAGGCTTGTCTTTTGGCTTCGGCTTAGCCGCTTTTTTATCGAACGCCATCGAGAGAACTTCATCCAGATTTTCGACAAACACGAAGTTTAGTTTTTTCTTAAACTCCTCGGGGATGTCGGAAATATCCTTTTGATTGGCAATCGGCAAAATGATATTGGTCACACCGTGTGTCATGGCGGCGAGGGCTTTTTCGCGAATTCCGCCCACGGGCAACACGCGACCCGAGAGTGTCACTTCGCCCGTCATCGCAATGTCTCTCCGAATCGGCACGTCCGTCATCAAGCTGATCAACGCAGTCGCCATCGTCACGCCCGCCGAGGGCCCATCTTTAGGAATGGCGCCTGCGGGCAAGTGGATGTGCACTTCGTACATATCGAAGAAATCTTCATCGATGCCAAGCTCTTCGTAGTGAGCTCGGGCATAGGACCACGCCGCACGGGCCGATTCTTTCATCACGTCGCCAAGTTGTCCGGTGAGGATCAGTCCGCCTTTGCCGCGCATTTTGAGCGCTTCCACATAAAGCACTTCGCCGCCGGCCTGAGTCCAGGCGAGGCCGGTGGAAATGCCCACTTGGTTTTCTTTGAGCCGCTCTTCTTTTAAGAAGCGCGGCGGGCCGAGCAGTTCTGGCACCGTCAGCGCATTGATCACAATGGGTTCGATGTGGCCAAAGACAAATCTCTTAGCGACTTTGCGGCACAGTGAACCGATTTCGCGCTCAAGATTGCGCAGTCCGGCTTCACGGGTATAGTGCGTGATCAGATAGCTCAGGCCATCGTCGGCAAAAGAAATCTGTTCCGGGGTCACGCCGTTCGCTTCGATCTGGCGCGAGACCAGATGGGCGCGCGCAATCAAGAGTTTATCGGAATCGGTGTAACCACTGATATGTATAGTCTCCATTCTGTCACGCAGCGCCGGCGGCACATTCTCGTACACATTGGCGGTAGCAATAAACAACACGTTGCTTAAGTCGAAGTCGACGTTGAGATAATTGTCGCGGAAGGAGTGGTTTTGTTCAGGATCGAGGACTTCAAGCATGGCAGCCGACGGGTCACCGCGGAAATCCGAGCCCAATTTATCGATTTCGTCGAGCACCATGACCGGGTTGTTGGTCTTCACCTGCTTGAGTGCTTGCACGATTTTTCCGGGCATGGCGCCGACATAGGTGCGGCGATGACCGCGGATTTCGGCCTCGTCTTTCACGCCGCCGAGTGCGATGCGAAAGTACTCGCGGCCCATCGAACGCGCGATGCTTTTACCGAGAGATGTTTTGCCAACGCCGGGGGGACCTACGAAACATAAGATCGGGCCCTTCATGGTGTTGTCTTTCAATTTACGTACCGCGAGGAATTCGAGCACGCGGTCTTTGGCTTTTTGCAGATCGTAGTGGTCTTCGTCGAGAATTTTCTTGGCGCGATTGAGGTCGAGGCTGTCGGTAGTTTTTTTGGACCACGGGAGATCGACCATCCAGTCTAAATAAGTGCGCACCATACTGGCTTCGGAGGCATCAGGGTGCATGCGCTCCAAACGCGCGAGTTGCTTTAAGACTTCCAGTTGCACATGCTCGGGCATCGCGGCTTTGACAATGCGCTCACGCAACTCTTCCATTTCTTCAGTCTTGGAGTCGTTTTCACCCAGCTCATTTTTAATCGCACGCATTTGCTCGCGCAGGAAATACTCGCGCTGGCTCTTGGACATTTCATCTTTGGCTTGTGAGCGGATGCGGGCTTGCATCTGCAGCACTTCGAGTTCGTTGGCGAGAAGTTCATTCACCATCAGCAGGCGCGCTTTGGGATCGAAAGTTTCGAGCACTTTTTGCGCGTCGGAAACTTTGAGGCCAAGATTGCTGGCGATCAGGTCCGCGAGGCGGCCCGGATCGGTGACGTCGTCGAGCACCAAGAGAATATCGGGCGAAAGCATGCGCCCGAGGGCGATAATTTTTTCCAGATGCTCTTTGGCATTGCGAATCATGGCTTCGAATTCAGAACTTGCGGTGAGCGGTGTTTCTTCGATTTTTTCGATGGCGACTTCAAAATTGGGCTCGGACTTATTGAATTTCTTGATGTGGCCCTTACTTACACCTTGAATCAGAATCTTCACGCGACCGTCGGACAATTTGCGCATGCGCATGATCATGGCGATGGTGCCGGTGCGGAAAATCGTGTTCTCGGAGGGATTCTCCTCGGTAATTTCCTTTTGGGAAGCCAGAAAGATCAGGCGATTTTTCGCTAACGCCTCTTCCACCGCTCGAATCGAAGACTCGCGGCCCACATATAAGGGGAGAATCATGTATGGGAACACAACAATATCGCGAACCGGTAACATGGGTAGCGATTCGGGAATTTCTAGTGCTCTGTCGTCAAAACTCATTTGCTGCCTCCGCTTAGGGCGCGAGAAAGTGGCTTACTCGTGTGATACTTCTCGGCTATGTGAATTAAGGGCTTTAAGAAGGAAGCACGTGCATTTGGTCTGGAAAATAGCCTCGTAATCGCTCATTAAGACCTTTCCTGGCCGTGAGTCCCAAGCCGATTCTTAAAATGAGCCTATGTTTTCACTTGTGCGGTCAGCCATGCACAGGTCACTAAGGCTGTGCAAAGCTGGTGATGAGAGGGAAACATGGTTTACAAATGGCTTTTGATTCTAGCGGGAGCGCTCAGGGTGGGTTTTCTTTGCGCGCAAACGATTGCTTATTCCAACCACAACTTGGTGAATTCTCGCCGCTGGGTCAGCACCAAACCTTTGCCCGCAACAACCACGGGTTCGGCCGCGCCAAGAATAAAGCGCGCGCGCGGGTGTGGCGCAAAATATTTTCCACTTCCCGCGGCATCGATTTGGGATCGAGCGGCACCGCGCAGCCACCCAGCGCCCAAATTGCCAGTAGATCGATAAAAAAAGCAATGCTGTTGCCATGCACCAATAGCGCGAGATCACCCGGTTCCATTCCCACATGCTGCAACTCCAGCTGGCGCCGGTCCACGGCCGCGCGCAAGGAAGGGGCGTCCGCATTCTTGCCGGAATGCAGCTCAATCAAGCTGCCGAGACGCTCAAAAGGTCTTTGCCAAACGGTATGCACAGTAAAAAATTTAGCGATGAATGCAGCTGAAATCAAGGGCACGATAGGTGTTTGACAATTTCCCTGCCTCCAAGCAGGCTCCCCAATGGATTTGCAACCCTCACCCCGAGTTGAGAATTGTTGGACCAATACAAACCCGATGGCTCTCTTTGTGTCCAAGGCCTTCCTGAGGACACGTTGTGCGAGTTGCGATGGAATCAGCCGACCATCGATTTGACTAAGGGTTTCGTGCGCACTTGCTGCCGCGTTCCCCATTACCGGGTGACGGCGAAGGACGTGGGAGACTTTGGCACCGACAGCATTCTCAACAATCAATACTTGCTCGATCGTCGGCTGGAAATGTTTAAGGGCACTCGTCATCCCGATTGCTCGCCGTGTTGGAAGGCTGAGAGTTCGGGCCAGCCTTCGCCCCGCATCGGTGCGCAAAACGTGCTAAAGAGCCTCAAGGGCGCCGATCCGCTGCGCCTGGATGCCGGCGCCCGCGCGCTGAAGGCTAGCGCCATTCCTTTTTTAGAAGTTCAGCTCGGCAACCTCTGTGATCTAAAATGTGTTTACTGTTGGCGGGGGAATTCATCGCGTTGGATGCAAGAAGATTTGCAATACGGGGGAATGAATCAGGCCGACTACGATTGGGAAAACGCCCAGGCGCCCGCGGGTTTTACCGACACCTATTGGGCCTGGTTCACGACGGTGGCCGGCGGCTTGAAGACCGTGAGTTTTGTAGGCGGGGAACCTACCATGCACGCGGATTTTCCCGAGCTCTTGCTCAAAACTCATCGCCTCCTCGAACTGCACGGCAATGTGCGCTGTCGCCTAAGAATCGTCACCAATTTGAATTGTAAACCTAAGTTATTTGAAAGACTACTTGAGGTATTGGAGCTTCTCGGCCGTGGCGGCCGCATCTGCCTGATCGATCTGTCGATGGAGTCGGTCGGCAAGCGTGCGGAGTTCATCCGTTTCGGTCTCGAATGGGCGCGCTTCGAGGAAAATCTTCTCACGCTTTTGGAGAGGCGCATTCAGCACTCCCAAGTTTCCGTTTCCGCGACGATCAACACTCTCTGCGTGACGAGTTTTGCCGCTCTCATCGATTTTCTCGCGCCACTGCGTCGGCGCTTCGCTATATCCATTCCATTTATTGAAAACTCAGTCATTTATCCGCTGTGGCTAGCGCCAGAGATCCTCACGCCCGATTTCAAAAATCACCTAGCTGCGACAGCCGAGCGCTTGGTACACCATGAGTCGGATTACAGCTATTTTCGCGCCCGCCCCAAATGGGGCCAGAACTGGGCGGAGTACTCAAACTACGTGCGCAGCATGGGCGAAGCCATCAACCACGACGCCGACACTAGCGACAAGAGAATTCAGTGGGCCCGCTGCCTTTTTGCCCGCGGTATTCGCAGGTTGGAAGAGCGACGGGGCTTGAATTTTCTGCATGAGTTCCCAGAATTTCAACAGTTTTTCCAAATCTGTGAAGTGCAAAGGCTGAGGAATGAATAACCGACAGCTGCGTCTGCGCCAGTTGTATTTACGGGCGAAGGTGGGGCTGTGGAAACGCCGGATCCCGTTGTGCGAAATCGACCGAGCGTTTTTTGAGTTCAAAGCCAACCGCTGGCGGCTCAAGCTCGGGGTCGTGTTTTTGGCCGGGAATCTTTGGCGGCTGCGGCTTCTGGGGTGGAAGCTCCGACGGCCGATTTTTTTGATCCAAGGTCATCTTTGGCGATTGCGAATAGGGGTGCTCTGGCCCCTCACTTTTGTAAAGAGTAATTTTTGGCGGATCCAAATCCCGTGGCGCCTTTTAACTAGCCACCTCTGGCGCGTGCAGGCCTTGCTGCTGTGGCCATTCGTTACGGTTCGCGGTAATTTGTGGCGTTTCAGAGTGTTGCTCGCGATTTTAAAAAATCCGATGGTGTGGTTTCGCGGCTATTTTCCTGAAACCCATCGGCGCCTGAGCACACCCTCCATTAAAATCTGTTTCTTCATTAAGTTTCAGATTCGCACACGCATTTTACGCTCGAAGGACCAAGGCGTTTAAAATACTTGTTGCCAGTCCAGTGGCTGTAGTAACAAAGTGGTCGGTGGAATTTCTCTAAAGGGGGATGGGAATTGGCGATGCCAAAGGTAAGCGTGAGCATCGCGATCTCCTCGCAGGCCGTCTATACCCACCTCTTTCGCCTTCTCACCAGTTTGCAAAATCAAACGCAGCATGGCGTCAGTTATGAAGTCTTAGTGGGGAGTCCCAACACTCTGGAATCCATGCCGCCCGCGTTGCTGCAAAACTTTCCGGCGCTACGCTGGATACACAGCGAGGGCGGGAATCTCTCTGAACTGCGCAATCGTCTTTACCACGAAGCGCGCGGGTCCATGGTTTATTTTCTCGACGAAGACTGCGAGTTGCCCGACGGTTTTTTAGCTTATTTTGCACAGAGCATGCGCTTTACCCGCGGCACCAGCGCCTATGCGGGTTTTTATCGTTCACCGGAAAACAGTGGGGTGTTGCGCCGGGCCTATAATTCCATGGCGAATCTGTGGTTAAAGGCGCATCTCAATGCGCCTCAACCCCTGGCGCTAGCGGGAAATATTTTACTGCCGAAGATGGCTTTTGCAGGTCGCAGCTTTCCGTTTTCGCTGCAGCACTTTTTTGGCGGTGAAGAATTGGACCTGTGCGAAAATCTTAGGCGTCATGGCATTCGCATTCAGCACCTGCCGGAGCTTTTTGTTTACCATCACTGCGGTCATTCCTTGCTTGCGTTTTTTCAACGGGCGCGGCTTCACGGCCGCTCGCCTTCGCGGCCCGCGCACGGGCCGGGCGCTACGGTTTGGCACCATCTGTGGGCGGAAAAAAATCCGACTGTGATCGCTTTGGTCGTGCTCTACGCGGCGGTTGTGCGCGCCAACCGCCTCTGGATGCAATTTGCGGAGAGGCCCTACTATGTCGAAAGTAAAATTTCCGAGTTCGCCGCCGGTATCGATTCTCACTCCGGTATTTAACGCCGCACGCTTTTTAACGGCAACCATCGACTCGGTTTGCGCACAGACTTATCCACACTGGACGCTTTACTTAATTCTTGATCCTTTGAGCGGCGATGAATCCGGCCTTATTGCCCACGCCTATGCCCGGCGCGACCCGCGCATTCGGGTCTTGACGGCTGCGAGTCCAGGCGTAAGTGCTGCGCGGAACTGTGGGTTGGAAAACGCCGAGGACGACTACATTGCTTTTCTCGACAGCGACGATGTGTGGTTGCCGGAAAAACTCGCGCGCCAGGTGCGAGTTTTAGAAGGCGCGGCGGGTGGGTTCTGCAGCACTAGCTTTCGCCGTATCGACACCGGGGGCGTGCGCGTCGGGCGCGTGCTCTCGGTACCGCCGCGGATTTCCTATCAGCGACTCTTGCAGCAGAACTGCATCCTGTGCTCGAGCGTGATGTTGAATCGGCGGCGGGTGGGAAAGGTACGTTTTCCCGAGATGGGGTGCGAGGACTTCGCCCTGTGGTTGTCGCTACTCCAGGGCGGAAGTTCATGCATCGGTTTGCAGCAAGATTTGGTGCGCTACCGCATTGTTCTGGGTTCGCGCGGATCCGACAAATGGCGCAGTTTGCGCGAAACTTGGATTATTTATCGCCAGAGGGAAAAGCTCAATCGTCTTCGTGCCTCGGCAACCCTGGGTATTTTTGTGGTCCGTGGTTTGGCTAGGCATTGGCGTTTTTAGGGGTTGCGTAAAATCAAGCGCAAGTGTCGCCAGCCATCACGCCAGCGATTCAAATGCGATTTTCCGCGGCGCTGATCTTTGTGAAAAGAAATCGCGACTTCGCCATAGCGTAAGTTCAGTTGCGCCACGCGCACCAGCATCTCAGACGCGAGCTCCATGCCCGAGCTGCGCAGATTCATCGCTAAAAAATGCGAACGGGTGAAGGCGCGCATACCACTGTTGCAGTCATAGGTCGGAAGGGCGTAGAGCCGGCGCAAAATCCACGACAGCACCGGAGTGCCGACATAACGATTCAACCACGGCATGGCGCGTGGCTCAATCAAGCCGCGCAAACGATTGCCCAAAACAAAATCACAGCCCTTGTCGATTTCCGCAATCAAATTTGGCAGTTCAAGCAACGGATAGGAAAGATCGGCGTCGACCATGGCCAAATACTCGAACGCCGCGGAGTGTAACCCGGCGCGCAAACAGGCGCCATAGCCCCGCTCAGGGCACGAGACCACGCGCGCGCCATGGCGGCGAGCGATTTCGCGGCTGCGGTCGTCGCTGCCGTTATCGGCCACGAGCACCTCGCCGCCCCCACCGCACTTTTCCAGCGCCGCAAAAGCTTGATCGACCGCGATCGCGATGGTGCGCTCCTCATTCAGACATGGAATCACAATCGAAATTCCAGCGGAGCTGCGCTCCACTGCGGGCGGCGCCACAACATGCTTGCGTTTGCCGAGTAGGCGAGGTGCTGCCTGTTGCAACCACTGTTGCAACGTCGGCGCAAAATAAGTTTGGCAGAGTATGAAGGTCAGCTTTTCGGGGCGCAGCTTAAACAGCGTCAGGGCGGAGAGCTGCAGGGCCCGCGCGCGCCGGGCTTCGTTGACATGATAATTGTGCTTGTCGCGGCTGGGGAAGAGATGCAAGACCCACGACTGGGCAAAGCCAAACCGCGCATTTTGTTTGAATAAGCGAAACGCCAGATCCACATCTTCGAAGCCGTACATGGTGAATTCCGGATCAAACGGGCCCGAGAGCGCAAGGACGGAACGTTTCACCGCTAAACAATAGGTGCAGGCGTATTTCCAATGGTCCGCGAGATCGATCCAGTGGACTGCGCTCTTGAAATTTTCCCAGTATTCATTCTCCTGATAAAAATCCGTCTCTTGGACGCCGGCAGGGTCGCCCGGCCGGCAACCTTCGCGCAACATTGAGCGCTTGGCCATGACCACATCGCAAGTTTCCATGCGCGCAATCAGCTCGCGCAAAAAGTTCTCGCCAAAAAGAATGTCCGAATCCATGAACTGAATGATTCGGCCTTTGGCATGCTTGAGTCCGACGTTGCGCGCGTGGCCGGACAGGAAGAGTTCCGCACTGGTGGATTCGAGGGTGTGTAACGCGAGATTGAGTTCGGAAAAATCGGCGATCAGGTGCGCAGCATCGGCCGGCGCCGCAAGATCCGCGGCGACTCCGTTGTCGACAATTAAAATCTCAAACTCCGAACGCGGTAGATTCTGCCGGCAGAAGCACGCTAGCACCGCCCTTAAATAGGTGAGATCACAATGGTGGGGAATGATCACCGACACGATGGGAGCCACGGCCGCGGACAAGTAAGCCGGTGTGAAACGCGCCGGATGCTCGAGCGCCAATAGGCACACCGGCGGTTCCACCTTGTAATGGGGTCGCCAAGGGAGGTTTAAATGTTCGCACGCGCGGGAAAAAATATGAAAGCGGCGAAAGGCTTCGAAGCCGGACTGAGGAATTAAAATACCCGCCAGCGACATCTCCAGCGAAAACCACTCAACTTGTGGCAATTGGCGGGCGGCACTCAAAAAATCCGCGAGGAGCCGCGGCCGCGGCCGGGCATCCAAAACGAAACAGAGTCCGAGTTTGCGTTCGCAGCGTCGCAAGCGCTCTAAGATTTGTGCGTGCATTGAAGCCATTTGCGAGACCCTTACGTTCACGCAGATTTCCACGTCCAATTCAGCAGTAACGATCTCTTGCGAGGCTGCGAAATTCAGCTGCGGTTGCAAGCCACTCTGCCGAACCTCGTCGGCTTTATGAAACCACGGGCTGTCGAGTGCCACAGTGCGCACATAAAGTTCCGACCAGGAGCGGAATTCCTCGTGATAGCGAAGCGTCCAGCGCGGAGGGCCCGAAGTTTCAAACGCAGGATACGTCAGCGGCATCTTGAGCCGCAGCAACTCGAGCGGCCGCCGCCAGCCACCCGATTTCAAATAATAAGTGACAGGATAAAAGGTCCAATACATTTGCGTAGCCCGCGCCAGCAGTCGGTGCGGCCTCAACACCCGCCAATAAATTTTGCTGAGTAGGGTGCGCGCCAAACCCTTAGCGCGAACCGCGCTCCAATAGATATGCCGCGGGACTGGATAGATAATCCAATAGGTTTTGACGGTCAGCGCCCAGGCGATTCCTCCAATGCGGTAGAGCAGCCTATAAGCGCTCCAAAAAACCGCACCACCCGCCGCTCGCAGCGGCACCAATGCCAACTGCTGCAGCACCCGCAGCAGCGAAAAAAAATAAAGCCAGTAGATCGTGCGCTCGCCGCTCGGTGCTTTTGTGCGCGCAAAGGATTTTTCGCCCAGAGTAAAGCCGCGCGCGTAGACCCGTTGATGGAGAGAACGCCGCCGCGGTTTTTGATCCGCTTCCGACGCAGCGCTCTTTCCTATACGCGCGTGACCCTCGCCTTGGCGATAAGCTTTACGCAGTAGAGTTATTGTGGAAATGTGGCAAGCGTGAACCACGGCCAAGCGTGGGTGGAACATCAGTTGGAAGCCCGCCGCCACCAAGCGATCATGAAATTCCGTTTCCGAACCGCCATAGGGAATGGCTTCATCAAAACCAAGTCCATGGGCGCGCAGTGGTGGCATTTTATACGAGACCGCGCCGCCAAGCAGGCGCGTGGTCAAGCGGGCGTGGGCCTCATCGCCGCCGAGCCATTGGTTGCAATGAAGGTTGTAGTAAGTGCCGGCGCCACCCAATTCCGGCGAATCGAGATAAGCCCCGCCCACCGCCAACACCCCGGGAGTCTGGGCGTGCACCTTCAGCAACGCCTCAAGATATTTGGGATCGGGAAGATAGCAATCATCGTCGAGCAACAACGCGGCTTCGCCGTCACTGTGACGAAGGCCCAAATTGCGCGCGCGATTGACCCCGAGTTGCCCTGCCACCAAGAGTTGAATCCTGTGCCCGGTGGCCGCGCGCCATTTGTCCACGATTTTTTGCAGCCGAGGCTCGATAAAATTGCTCACCAGAATAATTTCGAAATCGGTGCTGGGCAAAGTTTGGCGCGCCAGACTGACAAGTAAACGCCGCACGCAGTGCGGCCGCTGATGGGTGGGAACGACCACGCTAAGTACAGCTTTGGTTCTTTCAATCTTCATGTGCGTTTTGAACATATTGACGCCGGCTTTATTAGGCAACTAGTACTCGGGATCAAATCGAAACGACGTAGATAGTTCTAAGTGGGTGGGATTAACGAGCCGCGCAGGCAGCACGTCCAGGCGCGCCAGGTCTTTGGGAAGGCGCAAATCTTTACAGCGAGCGAGATCGGTCCAGCGGAAACCGCGAGCCTCTTCCCGCCACACTTCGCTGCCGGGCACTTCCAATGATTCGCCCGCCTTATTCAACGCGTTAAGGTAGTAAATGCGTTGCGGGGCTGCGGTGGCCTTCGGCCAGTTTTTAAGAACAAAGTCTTTGAGGGTCGCGCAATTGAACGGCGTGGTTTCAGTCGGAAAGGGCACGCGACGAATAAAAATCCCGTGACCATCGGACCAATAGTTTGCCTGTAGGAAATCCAAAAATTCCGTGCCCAATAAAAACAGACGCATGGTGAAAAAAATCACCGCGGGAGGGTCTGCTTCAAGTTTTAAGAGCACTATCGAGTTCCAAATTTCGTCAGGCCCGACAAACCAGTTGAGCGAGGGAGAAAACGGCATGAGTCCGACCGGGTCATACACCACCAGGGTACTCAACGGCACCCGTGCTTCCTCGAGCCAGGTGACGATCTCTTCCTGTTCATCGCTGGTATGAAAGGTCTCGACCACATAACTCCAAAGCCCGAGATTGATCATCCCATAAACTAAAATTATGTATGGTGTTGCGGCGTAAAGCCGACGCCGCGCCAGGATGCGCGCCAAGAAATCTTTTGCACAGCTGAGCGGTAGCAGCCAAAACGGAATGAGGGCGGCGATAAAAAAAGGCAGACGGTCGGGATAGAACAGGAGCTCGATCAATACCAGGTTCGCGAATACAAAATATTCGGGCCTTTGCACCTGCGCGCGGCGGATGAGCAGGTAAAGATTGAATGCAAATACCGCGAGAATCACGGCATTTTCCCTTATAAAGCGCCCCACATGCTGGAAGCGGTACGCGCCGAAATACGCGTGCTCGGCGGTGGTGGCCAATGAAAGTGATAAAAAACGTAAGGCTTGCCAGTTCCAGCTGGCATAGGCGATCGCCATCCACAATCCCGCCCCAATCAAAATCAGGCCGCGACGACCAGCAAAGGTTTGGCGTAGCTCGGAGCGTGCAAAAGCCAGGGTCCATAGCGCAAAAGGCAGTACGGCTTTTGGTGTGACGGTTATTGCCACAAGCGTGAAAAGCATGACGTAACCGAGGCGCACAGTGTTCGAGGCCCGCTGCCAACGTGGGGTGTCCTGTAGCCAACAGAGGAGCAGTAGAAAATTGGTGATGAGCAAATCGGAGCGCACATGACAAAAGCGCTTGATGAAAAATGAGTTTGAAACCAGCAGCAGCGTGATTAAAAAAGCCAGGCCCCGGCTTTGGCTCAAGCGCCGGCACAGATAAAAAAACAAGCCCACGGTCAAAAGTTCGTTGAGGGCAAAGAGCGCGCGCGCGGTGAACATCGGGTGGACCGCCAAATGCTCGGCCGCTTGAAAACACACCCACAGCAGAAAATCCAAGAGTGGTTTAACGGCACCGTTATATTCACCGGTAGTGGCGAACATTGAACGCACCGAAATCACCGCCCACATTTCCGAATCCGTCCAAAACGAATGGTAACCCGCCCACACAGCGTTGAGAAGGAGGGTCAGCGCGACCAAAGCGAGCGCTAGATTTTTTGCGATACTAAGTTTCTTCACGTACGTTCCGTGTTGCTATTCAGGTTGCGCGAGCTGCTGTTCGAGTGCCGTTAGGCGTTTTTTAAACGCGAAGTTGTCTTCTTTCAATTTTCGGTGCTTTTCCACCAGTTCGGTCACCTGACCTTCAAGGTCGGTGAGCGACGTGTAAATAGATTTAACAGATTCAACGAGGGGAGACAAAAGCCGGTCGTATGTCATTGATTTGAACCCTGAGCTATTGTCGTTGATGACTATTTCGGGGTAGACCTTCTCCACCTCTTGGGCCATCAAGCCAATCTGCGGATCCTTAGTGAATCGGACCTTGTCCTTAAATTCAAAACTGTAGCCTTGGATTTTTAGCAAGTGCCCGAGCGGATCCACCAGCGGCTTTACTTTTTCTTTTAACCGCGCGTCGGAAATGGGTGGCCATGGCCCAGTGGAGCCGAGCACCTGTACGTTGTTGATAAAGAGTCCAGTTTCGAGATTCATGTGAGGCGCCACATCGACCGTGTAGGCCGCTGATGGCGTGAGCCCTACACCCAACTGCGAGAAACCGAGGTTGCCTTGAAAGCGCGCAATCTCCTGCGGGGCTCCACCCGAGGGAAAGTCCACGGTAAAAACTTGGTCTGCTTTATTTTGGATGCGCATGTTGAAATCCACTGCGGGAGCGGACGGGGTATGGAAGTCCACATACGGTGCACCATTGGCAACGGTGTTCTGCGCCGGAGTTAAGGGAGTGGCGGGAGCGCCCAGTTCAATCGAGCCGCCCTGATCATTGATAAAAGCACTTTGGGTTGCGCCCCCAACCGCGCCCCACCCAAGCGTCCAACTGCCCGCGGTTCTTGCGCTCACATTCAAGGGAATGCCCCCCGGAACAGGCGCGCCGACGCCAACGCCGCCGCCGTTGAAAATCAGATCGGTATTGTTGGGTGCTGGCGCCTGTTGCCAGATGGTCCCCAGCGTTTTGCTTTGAGCGACACAGTAGACCAAAGCATTGGCCGCATCCTTTTTCGTGCGGATGACGATGTCGCGCGTGAGTGTTTGCGAACCATCCACCTGGGCTTGAGTGTTGACGAGCATCCGCAGGGTGGCGATGCCATAGGAGGGGACGTTGGGAAGATCCTGATAGTTAAGCAGGCGAAACTGGGTGACTTGAGTATTCAAAGTATTTTCAATGGGATTCGCGGTGGAAACCGCCCCGCCTGCATTCGAGATATAAGACTTTTGCAGCGGATGAAGGCCGTCGACGTCGTTCAGAGCCGCATAGAGTTGATCGGTCGCACCGTTGAGTACAATCCCGCCAAAGGAATTGAAACACGCATCGGGGCGACTGAGCATGGCGCGCAACTCTTCTTTGAAATCCGCCGCGTTGGTATGCAGTTGCTGGGTAGAAGTGGCGGTCATGGTGCGTTGGATCAAAGCCGCTCCACCGAGCGCGACTATCGAGGAGATCGCCACCACCACCAACAATTCTATCAATGAATAACCGGAGGGTCTTAACGATTTCACTTTTTCCTCCGAGCTACAGCCTTGCGGGTGCGCACTTTTTCTTCGAGCGCCAGAATACGTTTCTTGAGTTCGGAATTATCGAGTGCCAATTGCTCGTCATCCGCGCTCAATTGTTCCGATTTACTTTCCAGACGCATCAAATTGGTGTGCAAATGTTTGATGGCTTCAACGGCCGGCGCAATCATATGGCTATAGTTGACGGATTTGAGGCCGCTACGCGGGTCGGTCTCTACTAGGAGGGGATAAACTTTTTCAACCTCTTGGGCGATAAACCCGATTTGTGGACCTTTGCCAAAGCGCTCTTTGTCTTTCCACTGGTAGCTGACTCCGCGCAGTTGCAAGATCTGCTCGAGGGAATTGGTCAGGGGTTTGATGTTTTTCTTCAAGCGAATGTCGGAGGCTCCGGTGCAACCGGCGTTGGTGCAACTAGCCAGGGGATTATTGGATACGAAAAGCGTACCATTGACATTGAGATCGCCGCGGACTTCCATCGCGTAGAAGGGATTGTAAGTCGAGATGTCGAGGGGAGTGCCGTTGATAATCAGGGTCCCGGTGTTCGGATTTGGGGCGAGAGGGTGAGTGCCGGTTAGAAATTCGGCGATGCTTGCTTTGGTTGCACTCGCCATGGTGAGACGACCCCGCGCCGTGTTGCGGAGCCGAACATTGAACTGCTCCGGAGCGCCATTTCCAAAGTGGAAATCGACGTAAGGCGTACTCGGAACCGCAGGTGCTACGGCCGGGAGGGAGCCATTCAGTTCAATGGTTCCGCCTCCCACGGAAGTCAACAGACTTTGACCACCCACGGGATCGCCCCAAGCGATGACAGGCGAGGCGACTGAAGCTGCCGCCAGTGCTCGCCTCACTTCGAGCGGATACGCGGGCGCTAAGGGAACTCCGAAGGCATCGACCCCTAGATTTATCCCCACCCGGCCCGTATTGTAAAACGCGTCAGTTGTATTAATAATGTTTTGCCAGGCGGCACCGGTCACCCGCTCGTCGATGCGGGCGCCCGCATTGAACACGCGGCTTTGCATATGGGACAAAGCTACACAGCCATCGACAATGAAGCCAGGCGTTCGGTGCGTTTGCAATAAAATGGTCTTCTTGATTGCCTGGCCACCATTGATAGGAACTTGCGCGGTCGCGCTAAAGATCAGGGTGAGGCGTGCGGTGCCGTAAAGTAATGGGGCGCCCCCATCGTTGTATTGATCCAGGGTCATGCTGGTGAATGTGCCTGCGCGATCCGCATAGGCATTCGCTCCTAGGGCGGTATCGTAGCGAATGGTGCCGGCGGAATCTTGCACGTTGGCAATGCCCACCGGGAGTGCGGCGAGATTTACGGGAGCACTGGTAAAAGTTTGTTGGCAATTGGCGGGATCGCTGAGTAGCGCGCGAATCTCTTCGGCAAAATTGTTGGTATTGACCAGGTATTTCTGAGTGGCCGCGGTGGTCGAGATATTTTGCGAGAGAGTGGCGACCCCAAGAGCCATGACGGCAACGACCACCACCACGACCATGGCTTCGATAAGTGAAAATCCGGCTGCCCTATGTTTAATTTGAAAGTTGGTCATCTACCGACCCACTTTCTTTTCCAAAGCCTCGAGGCGGCGTTGGATTTCGGCGTTCTCTTGCGCCAGTTTTTTATTTTTAATTTTGAGCGCGTCCACCCGCGCCTTTAAACCAGTGGCATTCTCGTAGAGCGTTTTTATCGCCTCAATCGCGGGTGCGACCAGATTGTCATAAGTCATTGATTTGTAGCCGACGAGACCGTCGGTCTGCACCACTTCGGGATAAACTTTCTCAACCTCTTGCGCGATCATCCCCACCTGGGTTCGCGGGGTGTACTTTACGGGATCAATCCAATCAAAAGTCACGCCCTGGAGTTTATCAATTGCCGCAAGCGAGTTTTTCAACGGTTTGATATTTTCTTTGAGGCGCATATCGGAAATGCGCACACAGCCGGCGGCCGAGCAAATGGGTATGTAGTCGGCAAAAAACCTTGCGCCGCCTAAAAGATTCACCGGACCGTTGACGTCGAGCCGCTTATGCGCACCCGCCCCAGCTGGCGAGTTGACCGACATGTAGTATGGGTTGAAACCATTCTGTGCATTAAATTTGGCCACCTGCACCCGACCTGCGTTGGTGGTGTACACGGCGAGATCAACCGCCGTCTGGTTGACAATTTGCACATCTGGTCCAGGCATGACGTTATAGCCATAGTGAAAGTTGATCGCCGGCTGCTCGTTCAGTGCCACCGCTACGGGGTTGGTGACTAAGTCGGGCGCTCCCAGTTCGATACTTCCGCCTTGGTCACTGTTTAGCACGCTAAGGGAGCCGAGCGAGTCGCCCCACGCGACTTGACCGCGTACATCCAAATCGGCAACCGGCGCAGTGGTACCAATGCCGAGAGCCCCGCCACTAAAAAAAGAATCAAACGGCATGTTGGCGGGAACGATTTGCCAAATGCCATCGCTCATTTTCGCCAATTGCACACAACGATCGAGCGCGTTGCCAGCATTCTTATGAGTCTGCAGCATGATGAGCCGAGCGAGAGGTCTGGTGCCTTGCACGGCCCCTCTGGGAGTGTAAAACAGGCGAAACTCCGCCACTCCGTAGCCAGGAGTGGTGTCTTGATAGGTATCGATCACCATCTTCGTCAGCCGGCCGGAGTTGTCGCCGTAATCTCCAGTGGCCGGGACGTTCGTGTCCACCACCACATTGTTGAGCCCGTCGCGCAATTGGTTGATGACCGCATTGATGGGAGAGGCCAAAACGATAGGCGCACTAGTAAAAGTTCGTCGGCAAGCTTCGGGGTCGGCGAGTAGGGCGCGAACCTCTTCGTTAAAGTTGCTGGTTTCAGAAGTGTATTTTTGTGTGGTTGTTGCCACCGTAATGTTTTGCAGAATGGAGGTGACGCCAAGTGCCACCACGGTCATAACCGCAACCACCACCATGACTTCAACAAGCGAATATCCCGAAGTCCCAAGATGTTGCTGAGGCCGAATCACGCACAACCCGTTTTTAAAGAGAGAGACGTTATTGCTCAATATTATCATGGGTATCGAGTGAAACGCGACCCCTCCGGGTCAATTTAAGACGAAGGTCAACGAGAAATGTTACGTTGGCGTTTCAATTTCAAACGTTAATAGCGAGCGTTAAAACACACGGCTTTTTGGCGCTTGCCATTTGCAAGGGAATTGAGGAGGATTTCGCCATGGCGACGACAAAGATGAAAGGTGGCGCCGCTCAACAATCGGCTTTTGGCATTCGCGGTAACTCCGTATTCGTGGCACGCCTTTAGCGCCAATCCCCTTCGCGCGCGCAACGCGGCGGTGATCTGGTATCACTGCGAAATTCCCTATTTGCAAAATAAATTTGGTTTAGCTACGAATTTTTTCGCTTAAGCCGCGTTCAGCGAATGCGCACCGAATTCATCACCGCTTGAAAGGAGGCGTCATTGATGAAGAGATTGAAAACCGCAATAGTGCAGCGCAAGGAAAGGCTTTGATGTTCGTCACGTTGGCCAGCGTGAGGCGCAGGAAAGAGCCGCGATTCAAGGCATTGACTCATTGCAGCTCAGTCATTTCAAATATGGAATGGCTCCATCGCGACGAACCTTTCTAGGGACAACTTTGGCTTTAGGGGTCTCCGCGCTCGGACTCGGGGGGTCAGAGCTCGAAGATATACTCGAGGCCCGGCCCAATCTGGGCATCGGCTCACTCTTACTCACCACCTCGATCGCTCACGAGCTTAAGAAAAGTTCCAACCTCTTGCGCCAGCCCGAGTGGGGTGGTTTTCTTGTCTCTGCGTCGGGCATTGCGGGAGGTACTCGACAAGGTCAGCGTCTTCGATCTTTTCGACGATGATTTTTTGCATTTCAGTCCCCTCGGGGCCGAGATCGCGGGAAAGGCGTTTGCAATCCCCAACGCTTATCAGAATTTCATCCACACTGAGTTTATTGGCAGCATTCCCATCCTTAATCTTGCATTTGTCACTCCAGCTTCACATCATCTGCATCATGCCTACAATGAGCCGTATATTAAGAAAAATTTCGGGGCACTGCTTTGTATCTGGGACCGCCTCTTCGGCACGCATGTTGTCCGCACAGTAGATCCAGTGATTGGTGTGAAAGATGGGTTTGATAGCTTGAATGTCTTCAAGATACAGTTTTTTCCGCTCTATGCCTTGGCGCTAAGATGGCTCAGTTGCAGCGGGCGTTTTCAGATATGGCCTCAGTCGAAAGAGTCCGCAAAGGATCCAAAAAGTAAACCAGCCCATCACCAACTCACGCACCCAGGGTTGGAGCAACTTTTGTAAGGGGGCCAGTGGCACATCATCAGCGTAAGTAAAAAATATTTAGTCGGAGTCAGCGCGCTTGAGAATGGGATTTCAGCGTTGACTTGTCCACCAAAGACCCACCATATGTGGGGGTGAATTTCATCTACAAAAGTATCGATTTTGCAAGCGTACTCCCGCTGTGGAAGACGCAGCTGTGGCCGCTGCGGACGGATCCGATCTTACCCGTCAGTGCGATCAAACTTGGCGGCGGCATAGAGCCGTCGCTACTTGAAAAGCAGGTTCATTTTCTGGGCGCCTATGACGGTGACGAATTGGTCGGCGCGGTGAGCGGCTTTGAGACCGGTGACGGCACTTTTCGCCTTCGCGGGTTGATCGTGCTTCCCGGGCGCCGGGGAAAAGGTTTGGGTCGCGCTTTGTTGCAAAACTTGATGGCGCTTCATCCCGCGGTCAAACTCTTTTGGACCGCGCCCCGCCAGGACAACTTGGATTTTTATCAACGCGTGGGTTTTCTGAAAGTTGGCGAATGGACTTTTGAGCACTTCGTGCCTGGGCCCAATTGCTATGCGATTTTTCAGCCACCGCCGCAAAATGTTTTTGATCCCGACGCGTTTTCATCGGGGCAAATCGTTTCCAAGCTGTGGCTTTGCCAGGAACTGGAACGGGTGGTCGGTGAGCGGAGCTTGCCGCATCAGGTGGTGTGGCACCTGTGTGGCTGGAACGGGCTTTTGCCGTTTTTATTGTTCGCGCGCGAGCGCCTGAACATCGCTAAAATCCGCTCATTTGATATCGACTCCCGCGCAGTGGCGACGGCCGACCAGTTTCTCAACACCTGGGAGTGGCAGGACTGGAAATTTAAAGCGCTTTGCCACGACATTCACAGCCTGAACTACAGCGAGCCCGAAAAATATCATTCGCCGCCGGCGCAGATTGTGATCAATTGCGCGCTGGAACACCTGGCCGAGACAACCTGGTGGGAGCGGGTGCCCGAAGGAATCACAGTGGTGCTTCAGGGCACCGATATGGCGAATCATGACCACGTCGTGCAGCTCACTTCGCCCGACGATTTGCTCGGCCGCTATCCTTGCCGCGAAATTTATTTTTCGGGCAGCAAGAAGTTCGCTTACGCTTCCGGTTTTAAATTTTCACGCTTCATGGTCATTGCACGAAAATAAATTAGCCGCGTCTCGCGGCCGCGGTCTCGCGAATCTCAGCCCCTTCAAAGCTCAAGCGTGTCCATGGCAGCGCGAGCAGGCGCTCGGGCTCGATCAGCTCGTCGGTCTCTTCACAGGTGCCGTAGGTGCCGGCATCTATGCGGGCCAGAGCCGATTCAATCTCAACCAGCTGTGAGCGCAGACGCATTTGCGTAAAAAAACTGCGGCTCTCCGCGAGCATGGAGACGGCCTGGTCGGCTTCATCGCCGCCCACCTCACGTTCGCGCAGGTTCTGGAATTCCGAGCGCACCCGGTTGAGCAACTCGAATTTGATGGTCAACAATTTCTCTTTACACGCGGAAATCACCGTCTTGGTCAACATGGCCTCCTCCTGATTCGTTGGCCCGAGCAGGCGCTCGGTTCCAAGTAGGACAGAGGCTGCTTAAGAATCGGTTATTTTTTGCTACCCTTTTGTTTGCTCGAAGCGGGCACACCTTCGAAGCCGGCATTCCAGGCCACAATGGCGCCCTGATTAACCACCAGCGGGGTGAGCGGACGCACCAGTTCGTGCTGGGCATTCATTGACATAGGTCCCGAGACACCCTTGTATTCCCGTAGGCTGGCTAAGCCCTGAGCTAAACCGATACGCGTGGTTTGTCCGCCGGTAATCAGTTGCCGCAGCAGCACCCCGACCTCATAACCTTGCGCCTCGAATAGACCGGGTTCGTCGCCATAAACCCTCTTAAATTCTTGATAAAAGTGCGAGGACTTAAAGGCCGGATCGGCGGTGAGATTGCTGTCGAAAAAAAGCGCATTCTCCACATTTTTCTGGCCCCGACGCAGCAGCTCAGCACTGTTCCAAATATTGGTGCCTAGTAAACGCGCGCTATTTACGCCCTGGTAGGCCATCATCGGTGCGATTTGGCCCAACGCTTTCGGGCTGTCGGGAATAAATACCGCATCAAAATCAACCACCGGCGGCAGCAAATCATCAGGCGGTGAATTGCGCCCTTTCAGTGACTTTTGCTTTGTAAACCACTCGCGCACGCGATTTTGATACTCTGCTTTGCGATCCTCGACATAGTAAGTTCCCACTAGGCGGCGAATGGGGGCGCGAAAATCGGTTTCCTCCGGGCTATAGATCTGCGCTCCACTGATGGTGCCACCGTGAGTCAAGACTTCGTCCCAAAACAAATTGGCGTATTCGACGCCGTACGAATCGTTGGGATAGAGAATGGCGAAGCGTTTGTAGCCTAACTGGTCCATCGCCAGGCGCACCAGCTCACGCACTTGCATTTCGCCGGTGACGGAATTGCGGAATACATAAGTGCCGCCTTCCGTAAGACCCGACTTTTGCGACAGCGCGATCGATGGCACTCCGAGCTCTTCGGTTTTGCTAGCGACAGCGGTAGCTGTGCGGCTCAAAAGGCTTCCGACCACGGCGATTACGCTGTCCTCCGCGAGCAGGCGCTCAACCGCGTGGCGCGCGCCTTCGGGAGTACCTTCGCTGTCGGTTAACGCCAATTTAAATTGCGAACGCTCTTTGCCGTAAATTCCTAAACCCAATTCAAGACCCTTGAGCGTTTTTTGGGCGACGGGCGCGTGCTTTCCGGTCAGCGGTAACACCGCGCCGATAGCGTAAGGATCCACTTTGCGTCGCGATTCGATCTGAGCCAAATAGTTCTCTGCTTGTTGCGCATTCAGCGTCCCTTGACCCCAGTCGCGGGCGTGCGTGAACATGGTGCGCGCGCCATCGATGTCTTTGCCTTGCAAGCGCAGCGTCCCCAGACGATAAGCGGCGGTCGCACGTACAAAGCCGAAATCGGAATTGTCGGTGATTTTTTCCAAGTCGGTTTGGTTGAGATAGCGATTGACGATCTCGCTGGCGCGGTTTTGCGCGTTGACCTTGATTTCAGCGTTGGGCTCGTGATCATAAATAAAGGCCAAAGTCTTGAGTGCATCGACGCGATCCCCAAGTGCGGTGAGAATCGAATAGCGCAATTTATGGAATTCCAACTGAAAGCTTGGCGACAGGCCCACGATCTTTAGGCCGCGCGCATTGAGTGCCAAGGCTTCGTCCAAGCGGCCGAGTTTGCTCAGACAGCGCGCGGCACCGAGTAAAGCTTCGCTTTCGTTCGGACTAAATACATCCGAATTGACCAAGCTGATATACGCCTGATAAGCGGGTTCAAACATGCTCTTGTGATAGTAGTAGCGCGCGAGCTGAATGGTAGCATCGTCGGCGACGTCACTACGCGGATGTTTCGCGATAATGTTGCGCAATTTTTGCACCGCGCGCTTGTCACTGCCGGCGGCGATTTCAATTTGCACCTGGGCCAATTCTTTTTTGGCATCGTAGGAAGCCACCACGGGCGGGTTTTTCTTAGGCGCCGAAACGCACGATAATAACAGTTGAAAAATTAGGAGAGTGAACCACAGCTGCATTTTCATTTAGGACCTCGTCTGCAATAGGCGCTTCATTTTTTCTTTGTATTCGACCACTAGCGTGGAGGTGCCGGCCACTTTGCGCAACTTCTCCACTGTCTGGCGTTCCTCTTCCGACAATGCGCTGGGAACATCAATCACCACCTTCACCAACATATCACCGGGAGCATAGCCGCCCATATTCGGGAACCCTTTGCCTTTGAGGCGAAAAATTTGCCCGGGGTGGGTTCCCGGAGGAACATTGAGCGAGGCCTTTCCGGTCAAAGTCGGAACCTCAGCGCTCACCCCCAGAAGGGCTTCGGCAAACGAGATCGGCAGCTCCATCAGCACGTCGTTTTCCTTGCGCTTAAACAAAATATGTTCATGAAAATTGACAATGACATAAAGATCGCCGGGCTTGGCCTGCGCCGTCGGGCTGTCGCCCTCGCCGCGCAGCTTGAGGCGCTGACCGGCTTTGACTCCGGCGGGCACGGTGATTGAGAGTTTGGCGGTGTCTTCCTTGCCGCCGCGGTGGCGCACAAAACTGATACGCTTTTCACAACCCGTAGCGGCTTCTTCCAAGGTAACGTTGAGGGTGTAACGCAAATCGGCGCCGCGTTCCTGGCGAAAGCCCCGCTTTCCCGCGCCGGACCCGGGTTCACCCGTGAACATTTCGCCAAAGAGGTCGCTAAAAATATCTTGAAAAGCTTCGGGTCCGGCGCCGCTGCGTGGGTCAAATCCGCCCGCGCCGCCACCGGGAAATCCTCCGCCAAAACCGCCACCGCGAAAGGGCCCGCCCGGGCCTGAGGCTTGCGGTCCTGCAAAGCCAAATTGATCATAGATCTGCCGCTTTTTCGCGTCCGAGAGCGTGTCGTAGGCTTCATTGACTTCTTTGAAGCGATCTTCTGCAGCTTTATCGCCGGGATTTTTGTCCGGGTGGTATTTCATGGCGAGCTTACGGAAAGCTTTTTTGAGATCGTCGCCACTGGCTTGGCGCGAGACGCCGAGCACGCTATAGAAGTCCTTTTTAGCCACGCGCGACTCCTAGTTTTTGGCGGGCGCGGTCACCGTCACTTGCGCCGGGCGGATCAACTTGTCGTGCATTTTATACGCCTTTTTAAACACCCGGGCGATGTGACCCGCCGGAAGCTCAGCATTTGGTTCACTGCCCAAAGCTTCGTGCTTGGATGGATCAAAAGGCTTACCAATGGAGTCCACTTCTTCGACCGCAAAGCGTAGTAGCAGGCTTTTCATCTCGGCCTGGATCAAGCCGATTCCATCACGGAAGGATGTGAAATTCTCCTCGGTGACCTCGGTTTCTAGCGCACGCTCGAAATTGTCGTAGACGTTGAGGAACTCGCGCACAAAGCGCTCGCTGCCAAATTTAAGCAAATCGGAGCGTTCCTTCACGGCATTGCGGCGGTAGTTATCAAATTCCGCGAGCAAATAGAGGTAATCTTTTTTTGCCTTCGCCAACTCTTCGCCCAGGTTTTCGGTTGCTTTGGGCTCTTCGGGCGTTTCGGCCTTTTCTATATTATTATCGTCGCTCATGATGTGAACAGTATGTGGCCTAAGAAGACTCTGTCAACCCAACGCGTCCGCTAGAAAAGTCAGTTCGCCAAAAACCAAATTGCTGAGTAGTTCGCCGCGCTGAGTTAGCGTCCATCCCGTCGGAATTGCGGCGATAAGGCCTTGCTCGACCAACTTTTCCAGGCGCGGGAGAACAGTCGCGATTGAGCGCGGAAATTTAGCGCGCAAGGCCCCTTCAAACAGGCCCAGTTTAATTCGTAAAGACATGTGGCAAAAATCGGTCAGAGACTCATGTTCCGCAAGTGCTTCTCGCTGTGCAGGCGGCAAATCCGGTTGAAGTATTTGTCCGCCGTACTCAGGCAGTGCCTTCGGATTCCAAAAGCGCATGCCATAGTTGCCAAAGTCGCGTGCGTAAGAGTGACTGCTCAGGCCGATCCCCCAGTAGCTGATGTCGCGCCAATAAGCCAGATTGTGGCGAGATTCAAATCCCGGCCGCGCAAAGTTGGAAATCTCGTACTTTAGCAGCCCGTTCCGCGCGAGCGAGTCCTCGATGCAGTCAAACATTGTGACTTGTTCATCTTCGGGAGGTCGGCCAAGACTCATCGGATGGGATTCTGGCACCGTGAGACAATAGGCGCTTAAATGGTTGGGCGCGAACTCCGCCACATCTTCAAGGTCTAGTTTTAGATCTTGCAAAGTTTGCCCCGGCAGCGCGAAAAGTAGATCAAAAGAGTAGTTGAGCTGGTATCTCTTGAGCAGGCGCAGAGTATCGCGCGTGTCAGAAGCATTGTGTTTGCGCCCGCACATCTTGAGCAGAGCGTCGTTAAAGGTCTGAGCGCCAACGCTGAAGCGATTGAAGCCGGCACGCAGGTAACCCGTCAGCTTTTCTTCCGTGAGCGTGGCCGGATTGATTTCGATAGTGGTTTCACAGGTCTCGTCGCGCTGAAAACCCACGTTTGCAAGTTCCTGGCAAATGGCTACAATCAGGTCTGACGAAAGCAGGCTGGGCGTGCCTCCGCCAAAGTAAAGTGTCGCGAGCTCACGCTCAGGCCAAAACGATTGGCGACTGCGGATCTCGGCGCAAACCATGTCGACATATTTTTGTGGCGGCATGATCTCAGATTGCTCAAAGGTGGTGAAGTCGCAGTAGCGGCAGCGCTGCAGGCAATAGGGGATATGTACATAAACCGAAAGTCTCATAGAAGGTATTTAGATTATGTTTAAGAAATATCAACTGAAAAACGGCCTCAGCGTCCTTCTAGTGGAAAGCCATAAGAGTCCGGTGCTCTCCATTCAAATGTGGGTGAAGACTGGAAGCGCGGACGAGAAAAAGGGCGAGGAAGGCATCAGTCACTTCATCGAGCATCTGGTGTTTAAGGGCACCCGCAAATTCAAGGTTGGCCAGATCGCTTCGGCGGTCGAAGCCGCGGGTGGTGAGCTCAACGCCTACACTTCGTTTGACCAGACTGTTTTTTACGTCACCATCTCCAAAGAATTCCAAAACGTAGGCTTGGACGTAATCTCCGAAATGATGGGCTTCCCAGAATTCGATGAGGGCGAGATCAACAACGAGCGCGAAGTCGTTATCGAGGAGATTAAGCGCTCAAACGACAGTCCGCACCGCCAAGCAAGCCGGCTGTTGTTCGAGACCATGTATAAAAAACATCCTTATGGAATTCCTGTCATCGGCTACGATAAAAACATTAAGACGGTGTCGCGCAAGACCATCCTGAATTACTTTCACTCGCGCTATAATCCTAAGACCATGACGTTGATTGTGGCCGGTGATTTCAAATCCGGCGACATGAAGAAAAAAATCGAGACGTACTTCGCCGGCTATAAACAAAATAAGTTACGAGCGGTGAAGCGGGCATCTGAGGTCGCGGGAAAAAAGTCGGCGGTTATTGTCAAGACCGCGCCGTTCGAAGAGACTATCGTGCACCTTGCGTTCCCGGTGCCAAGGGCGGCGCACAAAGACATTGCAGCACTAGAAGTTTTCGCGCTGGTCTTTGGTCAAGGCGAAAGTTCGCGTTTGAATCAACGCTTGCGCATGAATTCGCACCTGGTGAACTTTGCCGGCAGCAGTGTGTTTGTGGCGCGTGATCCCGGTTTTATGGCGTTGTCACTTTCCCTAAATGCCAAGGATTTCGCCGCGACGATGAGCGCGATGCTCGATGAGATCCAGAAAATTTTAACTGAACCCGTGGGTGGGGAAGAATTGCAAAAGGCCCTGACCAATATCGCCAGCGAACAGTATTACAGTCTTGAGACCGTTGATGGGCTGGCGCGAAAATATGGTCATTACCAGGATCTCTTTGGTGAGCCAAAATATTTTGAGCGTTTTATGAAGCAGGTGCAGAGCCTGACCGTGCAGGATGTGCGCGCGGTAGCACGAAAGTATTTGAATCCCAAAGTGGCGTCGTTAGTGATTATGACGCCCGCCAAAGAAAAAACGATCACGCCTCTCGCCAAAAAGTGGATGATCGATTTTCGCGCGCTTGCGGGGATTAAAGTGTCCGATGCAAAAACCACCCGGCCGACGCGCGGTCCCCGAGTTTCCTGGAGTTTTAAAAAACCCGCTGGTTTACATGACGGGGTCGAAAAATTCGCATTGGCCAACGGTATCACCCTGATCACGCGTCCTAGTTTTGACACGCCTTCGGTGAGCTTGCGTTGCGCAAGCCTCGGCGGTTCGCGATTAGAGACCAAGACCAATCAAGGTACCACTGAGCTGCTCTCGCGAGTGTGGACCTCGGGAGCGGGTCCGCTCAGCGAAATGGAAATGAATGCGCGCATCGACGCGATGGCCGCTAGTCTCTCTGCCTTTGGCGGCAGAAACTCCGAAGGTCTTTCGATGTCTTGTCTTAAGCCTTTCGCGACCGATATGATGGCCATGTTTTTTCACACATTGACCGAGCCGCATTTTGCAGACACAGCCGTGCAGCGCGAAATCAAGTCGATGCAGGAACACATCAAATTGCGCAAAGACAACCCCGCGCAGCTTTGCATCTTGGCCTTTATGAAAGCGATGTTCGGTGATCATCCCTACGGGCACGACCCCTATGGCGACGAAGCCACGATCGCCAATCTCAGCGCTCAGTCCGTACGCGATATTTATCAAAAGAAATCGGGCTTGACACTGGTGGCTGCGGGCGCGTTTGAGCCCAAGGTTTTGAAGCAAATGGTCGAGGACGCGCTCGGCAATCTGCGCCCAGGCGAGGGTAAGAGCCAGGTTTTTCCGATTCCCTTTCCCAAAAAAGCTGTGGCGATTTTTCAGCAGAGCGCGAAACAACAGAGCCATATTTTGGTTGGTTACCCGGGCTTGCAACTCAAAGACCCCAACCGCTACACCCTGCAGGTAACTCAAGCGATTCTCGCCGGGCAAGGCGGGCGTTTGTTTCTCGAGTTGCGTGACAAAGCATCACTAGCGTATTCGGTTTCGCCGATGCGCATGGAAGGCTTGGAGGGCGGATACTTTGGCGCTTACATCGGTTGTTCGCCGGAGAAATCCGCTAAGGCCATCGAAATGATGCACACGGAATTCGACAAATTAAAAAATGTGACGGTTGCGGCCGCGGAGCTCAGCCGCGCGCAACGCTATCTCATCGGCAAGCACGATATTGAGCTGCAGAAGAACTCGAGCATCAGCTCGGCGATCTTGTTTGATCATATTTACGGTATTGATTACCTCGAAACATATCATTTCGCCGAACGCATCCGCGCCGTGACTTCAGACGAGATCATGAAACTGGCGCAGCAGATTTTTTCGCAGGCGGCGGTGACTTCTTTGGTGGGACCACAGGCGCCGTGGATAGATGCGGCGGCGGATGGGAATGCGCAGATCGCGATGAGTGTTTAAGGGCAGTGGTCGGTCAGGCAAGTGGCTCCATAAGTCTTCGTTATCCACTACATAATTCACTCCCAGGGGAACATTGCAGTTTTGCTAGTAATTCGCGTGCAAGACTGGTCTTTCGGATGAGGAACCCTTAAGTTTCTCAAAATTGCGCTAAGATAATGCCTAGGGCCAGCCGAACCTTTAAGACAGCCTATTAAAGGAGGAGCGACTCAATATGAGTCATAAATTTGCAGCGACATTAGTGATGGAATCGCCCCGCGATTTCTTTATCGATCAAGTGGAGCAGGCCTTTGAGCGGCTAAAATTCCGCCCGCTGCCCCTGTCACGCAATTATCTCGTCGATCTGCTCCAACACTTTATGTTTTCGAGCAATCTTTTCACCAGCGAAGATGAAGCCGGCCGCTCGCGCCACGACACTTTGGCGGAAATGTATTTGCGTGCACAGAATGCCCCCACCGCTATTCGGGTGGAACTGCTCAAGCGTCTCGGCGACAGCAGTCTTTATATAAGCGGTTTTTTTGGCGACTCACTCAGCCGCAAGATCGTCGACATTGATTACTACGTCGATATGGGAGGCGTGGCCTATGGCGCGCTTTCGAGCTCGGCGAGTGACGAGAATCTCGCCCAAGTTTATAGCGAATATTCACAGCGTTTTCCAGCCTTCGTCGATGTTTTGACTTACATTAGCCAGGAGTCGATGATTCAGTCCAATGAAGACTTACTCAAACTTTATGAGCGCTACATGTCCACCGGCTCGCGATTAGCCGAAGAGCAGTTGCTCGAAAAGGGACTGCTCAGCCACGATCTCGCCAAACTAAAAGTCCATAAGATGTAGCTTCGATCCCCTTTGAGTTTTAAAATGGAACCTGTTACCGTTGACTCATGTTTGGACTCAGCTTCACCCATCTTATTTTGCTCGCGGTTATCGTTTTGGTCTTTATCGGTCCTGAGCAACTGCCCGAAGTCGCGCGCACGGTCGCCCGGCTCTTGAATGAGTGGAAGCGGGCGACCTCGGACATTCAAAGCTCGTTGACCAATCATTTGAAGATCGATCTTGAACGCAAACTGGAGCCGCCCCCGCCGCCTGAAGAAATTCCGCCCCCAGTGGATAAGCCCGAGGATCCGAAAACATGAGCGGGCACGAACAAATGTCGTTGGTGGAGCATCTGACCGAGCTTCGCTATCGCTTGATAAAGGCTTTTCAAGGAATCATTCTCGGCGTTGGACTCAGTGTTTATTTTTCGGAAGAGATTCTTTCGATAATTCGCCGTCCGGTTTTGAAATACTTAGGTCCCAACGGCGGCCTGGTTTTCACCGGCGTGATGGACAAATTTATGGCGCACTTAAAGGTCGGCGTGCTCGGCGGGGTTATTCTCACCTGCCCATATTGGCTCTACCATGTGTGGAAATTCATTTCGCCGGGTCTTTATAAACATGAGCAGCGCTACGCCGCCGGTTTTATTATTTTTGGAACTTTGCTTTTTATGTGTGGAGTGAGTTTTGTTTACTTCCTAGTGTATCCCGCGGCGTTCGAATATCTTTTCACCATCGGCGGCGACGTTGACAAGCCGATGATTACCATTGATGCCTATTTGAGTTTCTTCACCATGACGACGTTGCTTTTTGGGGCCGCCTTTGAGTTGCCGGTGGTGCTGATGGTTTTGGCATTGCTGGGTGTGATTGACTCTGCTTTTCTTAAGGCCAAACGCCGTTATGCCATGGTGATTCTCGCGGTAGTGGCGGCGATTTTAACTCCGCCCGATGGCTTGAGCATGATCATGATGTTGGTGCCGCTTTGCCTGCTCTATGAATCTTCGGTGTGGATTATTCATTTTTTTATTCGCCCGATGGGGGCCTGATCATTGAATTTGGTGAGTTAAAGCGTAATCGACTCTTTGAATAACCCAAACACCAGTCGCAGCTCGCCGGCAATCTCGCCCAGAGTGACATGATTTTCCACCGCTTCAATCAACACCGGCATTAAATTCTGCGTACCCTGAGCCGCCGTCTTAATTTTCAAGAGCTGCGCGGCCGTCACCTTCGGATCGCGCCGCGCCTTAAACGCCGCTAGGCGCTTGAGTTGATCCTGCGAAACCTTGTCAGAAACGCGCAAAACATCGGTGGGATAGGCCTCGTCCTGCACAAACTCATTCATACCCACCACGATCTCGCGCTTGCTCTCTAGGTCTTTTTGATTCTGGTAGGACGCATTTTGAATTTCATTTTGAATCCAGCCACTCTCCACGCACGCAATCACGCCGCCGAGTCCTTCGATACGTTCGATGTACTCCAGCGCCCGCTTTTCAATTTCGTCCGTCAAGGCTTCCACATAGTGTGAGCCGCCAATTGGGTCAACGACATCGGCGACGCCGGTTTCATAGCCAATAATCTGTTGGGTGCGAAGGGCAATGGTCGCGGCCTTTTCAGTGGGTAAACCTAGCGCCTCATCCATCGAATTGGTGTGCAAGCTCTGAGTTCCGCCGATCACTGACGCCAGCGCTTGAATCGCCACGCGCACGATGTTGTTCTCCGGTTGCTGCGCCGTTAAGGTCGAGCCCGCGACTTGAGAATGAAAGCGCAGCTTCATGGCGCCCGCGTCCTTAGCGTGAAAGCGCTCCTTCATAATTACGGCCCACATTCGGCGCGCGGCGCGGAACTTGGCAATTTCTTCAAAGAAATTATTGTGAACATTAAAGAAAAAGCTCAAGCGCTTGGCGAATTCGTCAACGTTTAAGCCGCGATCGACCGCCGCTTGCACGTAGGTGATCCCGTTGGCCAGCGTGAAGGCGACCTCTTGCACGGCCGTGCTTCCGGCCTCGCGAATATGATAACCGGAAATGGATATGGTGTTCCACTCAGGCACGTTCTCGGTGCAGAAACGAAAAATATCGGTGATCACGCGCAACGATGGTTTGGGTGGGAAAATATAGGTTCCGCGCGCGATATATTCCTTTAGCAAATCGTTTTGAATGGTGCCCTTGAGTTTGACCGCCGGCACGCCGCGCTTTTTGGCGACGACAATGTAAAACGCTAACAAAATTCCCGCCGTCGAATTGATCGTCATGGAGGTGGAAATTTCCGCTAAGGGCAGATCGGCCAGCAGGGTCTCCATATCTTCGAGTGAGCTGATGGCCACGCCGACTTTGCCGACCTCGCCGGTTGACATGACATGATCAGAGTCATAGCCCATTTGCGTCGGCAGATCGAAGGCCACGCTCAAGCCCGTGGTGCCTTTTTGCAAGAGCATTTTGTAGCGCTCGTTGCTCTCTTTGGCTGAGCCGAACCCGGCGTATTGGCGCATGGTCCACAGGCGGCCGCGGAACATGGTTTCTTGTACGCCGCGAGTGAAGGGATAGGCGCCGGGCTCACCAATATCCGTGCCCGAGGCGCCAGGGCCATAAGAGCGTTTCAGTTCAATATTCGAGGTGGTGCGAAACTGAGGTTTGCGTTCCTTCTTTTCGCTCATGGCTCTTTCGCGAATGTCACTAGAGTGGCGCCGGACTCGACGTTCTCGCCCTCTTTGACCAAAACATCTTTGATTTTGACATTCGCGACGGCCCGCATCTCATTTTCCATTTTCATGGCTTCCATAATTAAGATCGGATCGCCCTCTTTAAGCTCGTCACCGGGTTTGGCGAAAATCTTCACGATCTTGCCGGG
>JANXMF010000162.1 GCA_025354795.1 Pseudobdellovibrionaceae bacterium | reverse complement strand
CGCTAAAAAACTCGCGCGACACATAAAGTGCCTCGTCGAGCAGTTGTTGCTCGCCGCCAAACATTTTGGCGGTCGACGTGATGTCGAGAAACACCAACCCCGGCGCCCGGTAATGAACCCGGGGGCTAAAGGTCAAAAAGTTTTCAGCCACAGAGGGCGCGACGTCCCGCTGCAAGTTGAGGCAGAGTGTCCGCATAAAGATCTCTCCTTTCCAAGGTGTAAGGGGTGGGGCGATGTTGGGCACGGTGAATAGTCACATTTTTGTCATGAAACTGCAGAATCAGGGCATAGAACGAACTCTTTAAAACCCGCGCGGCAGGGGACGACGTAAACAAAACTAATCCAGTTTGATAACGCATAGTCAGCTTGCGCAGTTTTAAAACCTGATGTTCGTTCAGCCAGACATTGCCCAAGTCACAGCCAATCAGCTCAAACAGGCAAAGCGACATCAATTCTTGTAGGGACCACAAGGTTTGTTTAGTGTCCAAAGGCTGCGATACATAAAGGAGCTTGGCGAGATCCACTCCGCGATGGCGCAAACTCCAGGGCGTGAGCTGAGTTTGAGGTCCATCGACCCAGGCCACCCATTTTTGTTGAGCCGTGATTTTGGCAGCACTCCGTTGCCACAGCGTAGTGGCGCCGCCGGCCTCACTGACCATCAGCGAAACTTCACCCACTGGAAAGCCTTGCCATAACAAGTAGCGATCTAGTTTAGGCCAACCGGTGCTAAGCCCGGGGGGCGGAGCCACCTGCTCAGCCCCAATCAGCCGCGGTCCCAGTTCGCGTTTGAGCTCGGCGAAGGATATCGCTTTAGAGTCTTCAGGCGCAGACACAGTTGTCCCTCTCGGGACACTCAGGTCCCGTAAAAGCAGTTTAGAGTTTTATGTTGCGAAAGCTTAAAACCGCCGGATCAATCCGACGACAATGCCCTGGATGTCCACCGCATAGGGCATGTACCACATGGATTCCATGGCGGCGTTGGCAGGTCTCAATTCGACTTGTTTATTTGGTTCTGAGGAATGTGCATGACTCTGTGGATTACTGTGGACATCTTTTTCGGCGGTTTTATTTTGATGTAAATAAAATCTTTTTACCGTAGCAGAATTGTTGACCATCGCGACCACCGTTTCACCATTATTGGCATAAGTTTGTTTCTGTACAAAGATCACATCACCATCATGAATTCCATCCTCAACCATGGACTGACCCTGAACCACTAATGCGAATGTTTTCAATGGGTTACGTATGAATGATGAAGGCACTTCGACAAATTCATCGTGGGTGAAAGATTCAATCGGTAACCCGGCTGCCACGCGCCCCAGGAGAGGTAAAGAAAGAGACTCCGCTTGTGGCGGAGGAGATTCTCCTTTGGGCGGAGCCTCTTTCTTTGGTTGGGTAGGAAATGGGTATTGGGTTGTTGAATATGTTGGCAGATCGCTCATCCGATCGGCCAACAAATTTGAAATCGAGCGCGAAGTGTGCAACACCTGCATGGCCCGTTTTTGGTTGCCACCAGGTATATAAATATAGTTTTTATCCTGAAGTTGTTTAAGATACCGCTGCACTGAGTTAAAGGAAGCAAAGCCAAAGTGTTCTTTGATCTCTTGAAACGTAGGCGACACCGCTTGCTGCTGGGTAAACCCCTCGATGAACTCTAGGACTTTGAGTTCTTTGAGGGTGAGAGGCTGAGGTTTTTTCTTGGGCGGCATGGGGCACCTTTCGGGGTCAGACTGGAACTTACTACTTGTGTAGATTAGGTGTAAATAATGTGTAAGTCAAGAGCGACGAAAAAAACTGGAGAATGTAGAAATTGGCTTTTGGAATTATATATTTAGGTTTGAATGCGTCGCTCAGAATGAGGCTGACCAAACGGCTAGTTTTGACGTTCAGTTTTTCAGACCGAGGAATGTCGGAGTGCCGTCACTCTGAGGTGTACCCTCAAAGCGCGCCCATCACGAGCCACTGGTTGATGATCGCTTCATTTCACGCGCGCGGCGCCGATTGGTTCGCCTCGAGATTTCGCCAGCGGCGCTTCATAACCAATGGTTGGTGCACGCCAGTTTAACGTTCAAAGCGAGCGATCATGGCCATCCGATGCACAGAAAACGAGTTTTCACGACGTGTCCCAGAGCCGCATAGTTTCAAGTTGCGAAAGTCCGCGCAGTCTCTCCTTACGGTAAGGAACTTTCCCAGTCGCTTCAGCCTCGTTGAGCTGAATGTAATTGCGAACATTTTGGTAATCCCGCTCCCCTCTCACCACCCGCGTAAAGGGTCTGAATTTCCACACCCTTGGCCCGCGGTGCCGCTTTCGGAAGGTATCGGTCACGGTCTGTGCAAATTGCCCGGCGACGACGCGAAAGTAGGCCTGAAAGTGCCGGCGGGAGGGGGCATGGGCGAGGATGTGCACGTGATCGCGCTCAACGGCCATGTGCCCGATCTTTACCCGGAATCTTTTGGCGTAGTGGCGATTGATGCGGTGGAGTGTTGCAAACGTGGAGGGATGGCGAAGGCCGCGAGGTAGCGCTGCGAGGTTGGCCTTGAACACCAGGTGGATGGAATCGCGCGGAGAGAGAGGACGAGTGCCGCGCCCATGGCGAGACCGACGCAAGGTCCCGCCGTAACTCAGGCGGCCGAACTTGAAAATGAAATCTTTGCGGCGCACGTGACCGGTACCTCCTTCCACCGAGAGAGTGCAAGGGAGTGCCGTGTGCGGCCTCGTGATTAAATGAAACTCAGGTCAGCGTCCGAGCGTTGGCCGGACTCTGTGTCGGCGCAAAGTTGTGCAGAGGCTCTGCTGAATGCTGCGCTATGTTTGTGAAGGAGAGTTTGGCTCGCCTGGCTCAGTTGGAATTCCTGAAATGTTGCGCTGCTCGTCCCGAGATGCTTGCGACTATGGCTATCATGAGAGTTACTTGAAAAAAGCAACTAATATTGAGCTTATCCGAAAACGCATACTTTCGTGGGATAAGCCTTTTCGACAAAGGTGTGCGGCTACCGGACACTCAGATCCTTCGATCATAACCAAATTCATGGTGAGCCAGGTCCCTAAAATGCTCAAAGGCGAGTCGGACTCCCGTTCTCGCCTTTGAGTTGAATCTCTATTACGAAGGAGGTTCAAAATGTCTAAATCTAAAAGTAACTGGCCAGCCTTCGGCGGCCAGTTGCATGTTTAAATATTCGTAACTGGTCAGCAAAACTAAACTGATAATATTTATGCGATGCATTTTTTAAAGCAGTTGTAAAAAAATGTTTGACATGAATTTCTAGATTTTCCGTTGGCCTTGCCGTTAATTGGTGAGCCTTTCTTGATTCGTTTTAA
>JANXMF010000145.1 GCA_025354795.1 Pseudobdellovibrionaceae bacterium | reverse complement strand
TCCATCAGATCGTAGAGGCTTGTCACACGCTGGGCTGTCATTTTCATGAGTGGAATGGCTACCTGTGAGTCATGCACTGATGCTGAGGTTAAAATGCAACTGATCGGGACCTCTCCGTCAGCCGTATCGATATGGAGTTTGTAGCCTGTCCAACAATGAGCAAAACCCTTTGAGTCTTTCTTTGCTCCACGATCACAGGCCGTCGGCAAAGACGCTCGCAGATCAGCAAATGTCATTTGCTGTTGCTTTTCTAAGGCCGTGGGCTCCTTAGGCCCGGGCTCTTCGCCCTTGCGCGGCCGTCCACGTTTGCGTTTCTCCTTGGGCAGCAGTGGGGTTTTGGCAGCTGGTCTTTCCCTGGCTTCGATCTCGGTACTGTCGCGGCTGATATGACCAACCAGACGCTTAGCCTGGTAGGTCTGGATTAACTTGGCGTGCACTGCCTCCGAGAGTCCCATTTGCGCAAACTCGGCAAATGCTCTTGAGAAAGTCCATTCATCGGGCACTTGGCTTTGCAGCTCCCAGCCGCAGATGCGGCGCAGATTCTTTGAACCCTTAAGTCGCTCAATGAGTTCAGTTGTCGTGGTCATGTTGTAATGAGCTTTTGCGAGGAAAGCCCGGGCAAGAGCCTGACGATCATCTTTGGGACGGCCCACTGACGGGAAAATTTTGATAAAATCCTCGATACGCACCATTTCCAAAATGGCTATGAGCTTTTCCTGTTTTTCAGTGATCGGATCCAGCTCATCGCGTAAAAACGGTAGAAGTGTTCCTTGAATTCGCATCCAGATCTGAGATAGATTTTCCATGTACCCGCCGTGATTTTGTCCATTTTGTTTCTCGTAAACTCAAAATAACAAAGCACGCGGGGCCGGGTACATTTTTTTCTCAACTCATCCCAAAAGAAAATCGCTCAAGTTTGGAGTTTTGCAAGAGGCTCGATTGTAATGCGGTACTCCGGCATCGGCGGTCACCATCACCCACAGCAAGGGCTGATCTTCCGGATTGGTCTTGGTGATCACCGGCGGATAGAGTTTGCTCGGCAGGCGATTCTGCACCTGCGAAATGCGATTCTGCACTTGTTGGAGAGCGACATCGAAATTGCGATTGAGTTCAAACTCGCAGGTGATGTTGGCGATGCCTTGGCTGGCGCTGGAGCTTACGTTTTTCAAGCCCTCAATGCCCATCACGGCGTCTTCGACCAAGTCGACGACATCCATTTCCATCACCGCAGGTGCGGCGTTGTCGAGCCGCAGGCTGATATTAACGACCGGAAAATCCACGTCTGGCATCTGACTGATGCCCATGCGCTGAAAGCAAATGGCACCGAACACGATCAATCCGAACATCAACATCCACGCGAACACCGGCCGAAGTATCGAAACTTCAGAGAGATTCATTGTTGTAAACCGTCCTTGTTTAAGCCATGCGAATCGCTTCCAACCCCGTGCCCAAATGCCTGACAATGTCCAACAACGACGCTAAGCCCGTCTTGAGCTTGGCGCGCTGTTGGGGATCCAAATCGTTCAGCCGCCTCTGTAAACGGCTGCGTGCTTCTTTACGAACTTTTTTAAAGCGTTTGCAACCGGTCTTGGTCAGGCGCACATGCACATGGCGCAAATCGCGCGCGTCGGTAAAACGCTCAACCAGGCCATGCTTGCACAGCCAATCCACCATGCGCGACATGGCCGCGACACTTACACCTTGAAACTCAGCAAGCGTGCGGATATTAGCCGGATCGGTGTGCAGCTGCGCGAGAATGCGAAACTGCGGGACCGATAAACACGTGCCGCGCGCTTGGCGCATTTCGCGACGATACTCGCGCATGGCCTTGGGTACCACTTCCATATAGAGTGCTGCAAGTTCGGTGGGTGGGGCATGTTTCATCTCCAGCGGTCGAACGTCATGGGAATCGGGGCCGCGCGATCAATGAGGATGGTGCAAGCGAAGGGCGCTCGCTGATCCATAAATTGAAAGCCGGTGCAGTCCAGGTTGCGATGGACATCTTTTCCGTAAGTTTCTTCACCATGCACACTACCGGTGCTTCTGTCCCAATGCGTGTCGCTATAGGGGAACGAGATCACGGGAGTATTGAGATCCACTGTCATTTGCAAGGCCACAAGGGAGGGAAAAAATAAACTGTCGATGTCGGCGATAGGAGTGCGCGCGGAGTAGAGCACGTTCATAGAGATGGCGCGGACCTCGCTCGGTCCCATGCGTGCCCGGCCATAATAGGTCCGCATTTGTTCTTTGTCAGTCCCTGATGTATCCGGCATGGGCACGTCTTTATCCGTTTTAAGATGAGCTTCAGTAACAGCCACATTCCCCACCGCAGTGTTGATGTGCTCACAGGAAATCTGGTTCAAATTGTCGCGACCCGTGGAATTGCATGAAAACTTGAGCACAGGAGTGACAGAGGTTGGCACCGTCTCTCCAAAGAGTTCGCCTGTACGGGTGTCCCAGGTTACGTCTGGATTCAGCATCGCAACCTTTCCCTCATAGTAAGCGAAGCTGAGTGACACTTGTTTTACGGGGTAAAGAAAGTTTAAAAAGTCCCGCTGGCTTCCGGGCTTAGGAAAAGTGACAATCACCTGCATAGGTTTGACTTTGTCCACCGCTAAAAACTTGGTGGTGCCCACCAAAGGGATCGCGGTCTTACTTGAGGACGGCGGTTCGGTGATTTTGCCCTCGGTGACCAGAGCGTCCAATGATTTTCCATCGCGCAGCAAATCGAAGTGCTTGTCATAAGCACTGCCCAACCCGGTCAAGTGCAGGTCGCCGATCAGGTGACCGCCATCCAGACTCATGAATAGGGACGCTAAAACTTTGGAAGACGCCGCCCCCCTAGTCGCGGATGTCGTCATCGTGCCCGCTCCGGGCTGATTGTCATCTTCCAAATTGGCTTTGATCGTGCCGCTGTCCGGGTCGAAAACCGCTTTGACCGTTCCCACCGTCATTTCGCGGGGAATGTCGAGAGTCAGTGTCACTTCGAGAATCGCCCTCACATTGTCGGAGGAGCCGTCGCTCCCAGGCGAAACATCGATGGTCGGATTGAGCTCAATTTGAAAAGCTCCAATAGGGCGTCCAGCAGTACCAGTCAGAAAACCACGATACTGACCCTTGGCCGCCTGAATGCGAGCTACGTCCTCGCGCCATTTGTCGCGCTTGATATCTTCCGGCGTACGGTCCTTCGCACAGCTGAGTACGAGAAAAGCCATGACCACCAACCCCAGTCTTGCAAACCCCATACGTTCCCCCCGTTACAGCGAAATTCTAAAAGCTCCTTGCACTCCATATCCGGCCAAACTCGATCCGCCCACGGATCCTCTCACAGCGTGACCGGCCACACCCGCGCCAATATCTTGGCCCATTAAATTCGAGCGCCAGAACAACCCCAACGTCGCTTCCCAGGGAGTGCCGAACGCACTCACGCCCTTTTCAAATTCTGATTGATCACCATTTAGGATCGTCGGCAAAACCGCTACGCTCACGCTGGGCTCAAAATTCCAGGGCAGTAGATGAGTCCATGCGAGTTCAAAGCCCGCGCGGCCACTAAACATATTCAGAGTTTGTACGGAAGAGCCGGTGGAGAGACCGCCGGCCAGGGAAGTTTCGCTGCGCTCCAGTGCCATATAAGACAAACCGAGTTTGGAGCGCAAAATGAGGCCACTACTCCATGCATAGATTTCACCTAGGCGATTGAGCGAAAGGCTCGGCACACCGGAACGCTCGAACTTGGACACGCGTCCAGAATAACTTCCGCGCGCGAAGTTTTCGGGTTCCCAACTGGAAATGCCCATTTCAACGTCCACCGGGCGCGGTGGAACGTAACGTAACGGCTCGAGATCCATCTGAGATTTTGGCACGGCCACTGAAAAAGCCTGCTCTTTTTCCGAGGCCTGAGATTCATGGCTTTTTTTGGAAGTGGCGGCATTCGCCGCTGTGGCTGCAAATATCGCCAGCACACAAATCAGTCTAAGGTTCATTGCCCCGCCCCTAAAATTTCCACCAATACATTCAGCGGCTGGCCCGTCGCCACGAAGTAGTTCGCAAACGCCTCGATGTTGTCTTGCTTGATCTTATTCAAGGACTTATCCGCTTCCAAGGTAGACTTTTCTACCGTCAAAAATTGTAAAAAATCAATAGTCGCCAAGCGGTAGTTGCGGCGGGCCTCGGCCATGGATTGATCGGCAAGGCTTGCCGCCTCTTCGGCGCTTTCCAGAGACGCTCCCGCACTTTGCAGAGTCTTTAAACTCTGCACCTGGCTCAGCGCCAGGCTGTTTTCCAAATCACGCCCGGCATATTCCAATTGGCGGTCTTGCGAGGCCAAGGACCTTCGCTCATAGATCGATTGAAAGCCGCTGAATAGCGGAATCGTCAGCTGCAGAATTACTGACCAGCTGCGCGCATAATCGGAGCCTAACCCGCCTTTGGTGTAACTATTGCGAACGTAGTCGCCGATCAACTCCAAATGCGGCAAATGAGTGCCCTCGGTCACACTGCGAGTTTCATTCAGCGCTTCGCGCTGCATTCGCACTTTTTCCAGCTCAGGTAAGCGGGCGTTTTTAAAATTCAAACGCCGTTGTACGTCCTTCAAAAAGACCGCGCGCAGCGACCCCTTGAGCTGCAATTCGTATTTGCCCTCTTCAGCCAAGAAAGTGGCAAGTACCGCGCCTGACGATTCCAATTGATTGTGCGCATCTTCGATCTGAGGCTTGAGCAGCGCCATCTCAGTCTTGACTTGCAAAACATCGAGCAACTGGCCGCGGCCTGTGCGCAACCGGCTCTGAGCGGTGGTCAGGGTGTCACTGACTACCTTTTGGGTGCGCTCCAAGATTTCCACTAAGCGGCGATTGGACATGACTTTGTAAAATGCCTTGATCACGTTGGCTACGAGATCGCGTTCAGCCAGCTCGACGTCGAATTCGCTGAGTTTGACCTGATCATCGGCTTGGCGGATGGCCGCGAGACTGCCAAACACCAAGAGTGGCTGAATCAATTTTAAATCAATATTGTATTGATTGTAGATGTTCCCGTCGAAAAGCGCGTTGCTGGTGCCATTCTTATAGGAGCCTCCCGTACCCACGAGATTAATGGACGGGAAAATCTTGGTCCGGGTGACAGACATCTCCTGCCTGGACTGTTCAACATGCTCGCGCTGCTTGCGGATAAAATTATTGTTGCGCACGGCCTTTTCTACCGCGCCCTTCAGATCAAGCGGTGGCTCGCTCATGGGGGGACTTTGGGTCAGGCTCTGGCGTTTGACGTCCTGCTCACTATGAATCATCTTTTGTGCGAATGCGGGGCCTGCACAGATTAAAATACACCCCATTAGACTTCTTGAAAGTGGTGGCACTCGGCAATCCCCCTAAAAAACAAGCACCAATTTTAGGTCAAAATAGTTGCAGTATGCAAGTATCTCCCTCCGCAAAGCGCTGCGTTATTGGTTCCTTCTAAAAGCGACGCTTGAGTCCTCCGCAGTTTTATAGTTCTGTAGAGACCTTCACCTCTAGTTCAAACGGAGTGACCAAGACGATGACTCTTTCAGATCTTTCAATCAAACGCCCGGTGTTTGCCTGGATGCTGATGGCGGGGCTGCTGGTTTTCGGCGCGATTTCTTACACCTATATGGGCATTAGCCAGCTACCCGATGTCGATTTTCCAGTGGTGAATGTTTCGGTGTCATGGGCCGGGGCTTCGCCCGATGTCATGGAAACCGCGGTCGCGGACATCATCGAGAACGCAGTGATGAGTGTTGATGGCATTCAGCTGGTGCAATCGACTTCGCAACAGGGCAATTCGCAGATCACCATTCAATTCACGCTCGCGCAAGATATTAACGTAGCTCTACAACAGGTGCAGACGAAGATTTCGCAAGCGCAGAAAAACCTGCCGCAGACCATTGATCCGCCGATCATCACTAAGAACAATCCCTCCGATCAACCCATTCTCTGGACCGCGGCCTACAGTACGCAAACGTCTTTTCGCGAGCTTGCTTTATTCGTGCGCGACCATTTGAAAGACATGATCACCACCATCAACGGCGTGAGTGATGTCTCCATGGGCGGCTACATCGAACCGCAAATGCGCATCTGGCTCAACAACAAGGCCATGCATCAAAAGGACATCACCTTCACCGATGTGATCAACGCCGTCAACAACGAGCACCAGCTGGCGCCCACGGGTTACCAAGACAACGGCGACACTGAGACTTACGTACGAGTCAAATCGGAGTTCAAAACCCCCGAGGAATGTGAAAATTTATATATTCCCGCTCGCAATGGCATGCCGATTTATCTGGCTAAAATTCGCGTCGGCGACGTTGCCCAATGCGCGGAGGGCACCGATGAAATGCGTCGGATATCACGCTACAACGGAATTCAGCCGACCATCGGCTTAGGCGTAATCAAACAGCGCGGCACCAACGCCGTGGCGATTGGCGACGCGGTCAAGGCGAGGATCAAAACCATCTCGGAGGTTTTGCCAAAGGGCATGAATGTGGGAATCGTGACCGATGCCACGATCTTTATTAAGCAATCCGTGAACGAGCTGTTGTTTACCTTGCTGCTTTCGGTTTTGTTAACCTCCCTAGTGTGCTATCTGTTTTTGGGCACGATCAGTTCGGCCTTCAACGTGATTTTGGCCATCCCGGTCTCCTTGATCGGCACGTTTATCGTTTTGCATTTTCTCGGATTCACGATCAACAGCTTCACTTTGATGGGGCTGTCGCTGTCGATCGGGATCGTGGTCGATGATGCGATCATGGTCCTGGAAAATATCACCCGCCACAACGAGATGGGGAAAGCGCGCGTGCATGCGGCCCTGGTCGGCGCGCGCGAAATCACCGGACCGGCGGTCGCCGCGTCGCTCGCGATCCTGGCGATTTTTGTGCCGGTGGTTTTCATGCAAGGTATCGTCGGCAAATTTTTCTTCCAGTTTGGGGTGACGCTTTCGGTGGCGGTGCTGCTCTCCTTGCTTGAAGCCCTAACACTAGCCCCGATGCGGTGTTCACAGTTTCTAAATCTAAGCGGAGGAAATTTTGTCACCAAGCGGGTCAGCCGAATGGTGGACAGCCTCACCGAGACTTATCGCCGCACGCTCGACGGGTGCTTGCGTTGGCGCTGGAGCGTCTTGCTGCTTTCGCTGGTGATTTTCGCGCTTTCGCTTTTTACCATTCCTTCGCTGCGCAAAGAATTTATTCCGCCGCAAGATCAGAGCCGCTTTTTGATCACCATTTACACCAAGATGGGATCGTCACTCACCTTCACTGATAAGGTTTTCCGTGAGGCGGAGAAAACCTATGCGGCGCGCTCCGAGATTCTCAATTACTATGTGGCGGTCGGAGGCTTTGGCGGAGGCTTAGTCAATCAAGGGATTAGCTTTATCACCATGAAAGACCCAGACGTGCGACCCACTGTCGCGCCCTTTAAGAAACGCCCGACACAACAGGAATTCATGGGATTTCTTCGCACCGAACTGCAAAAAATCAAAGGCGTCGACCGGGTTTCGATGCTTGACTTGTCGTTGACCGGTTTCAGTGCCCAGCGCGGTTATCCGATTGAATTTGAATTGCAAGGGCCGGATTGGACAAAGCTGAGCGGACTCTCAATTGAAATGCGCAGGAAATTGGCGGAGTCGGGCTACATGGCCGACGTAGATTCCAATTACAATCCCAATATGCCCGAGATTGAAGTCGTGCCCAATCGCAAGATGGCGGCACAGTTTGGCGTGCCGATCACCACCATCGCCAACGGCGTCGCGGCGATGGTTGGCGGTCTTAGGCTTTTGCCCAACAAATACACCGATTCCGCCGGTCACCGTGACGATATTCAGCTGAAACTGGTGGCCGATCAAAATCGCGGCCCCGTCGACATCACCAATATTGAAATGCGCAACAGCTTTGGTCAGACCGTCCCGCTGAGCAGCATGGCCGAAGTGAAGACCGGAAGCACGCTGCTGACCGTGACCCGCTTTAACCGCGAGCGCTCGATCAGCATCTTTGGCAACTTCGCGCCTTCGAAGTCGCAGTCGGAAGTTATCGACTACGTAAAGAGTGTCGCCAAGGATCTGCTGCCGCCAGGTTACCACATCACCATATCCGGCAGTTCGCAGGCCTTTAATGAGTCCATGCGCAGCTTGATCGGAGCGCTGATACTTGGAATTTTCGTGGCCTTTATCGTACTGGCCAGTCAGTTCAACAGCTTTTTGCACCCGGCGCTAATTTTGCTCGCGCTGCCCTTTAGTATCACCGGAGCCCTGCTGGCGATGAAGGTAACCGACACCTCCCTAAATATATATAGTTTGATCGGAATCTTACTGCTCATGGGCATCGTAAAAAAGAATTCTATACTTTTAGTTGAGTTCACCAATATGCGGCGCGAGCATGGCCTCAACGTGCACGATGCTTTGATGGACGCCTGTCCAGTGCGCCTGCGGCCGATTTTGATGACTTCCATCGCCACCATCGCCGGGGCCGTACCGGCGGCCATGGCGCGCGGCTCGGGTTCTGAAATCATGCGGCCGATGGCCATCACCGTGATCGGCGGCGTGCTGGTCTCGACGTTTCTGACGCTATTGGTGGTGCCCTGCGCTTATAGTCTATTCGCGCGCTTTGAACGCACTAAACATCGCGACGCCTTGAACGCCGCGCTCAAAGAGCTTGGCGAAGAGGGAATGGATCAAGATGGGGTCTTCAGTCAACCCGCATTACACCATTAACTACTCGCAGCCCGACGCCAAAAGAGAATGGATTTGGCAAATCATTACGCGTGCCAATACCCTGCGTGCCGTGACCGAGTTGGAAGCACATATTGAGCAGATTCCGAAAGAGATAGAATGGCTCGAGTCGTTGCGGGCGAAAGTCGATGAATCAAGCGATGCTCAAAAGGCCTACAGATTGGCCTTCACCGAAATTAAGAAGCGCCGACAAGAATTGGCGGCCCTATTATTTGACGATCAACGGTTAAAACTGTACGCCCAGGGAACGGTGGAATTCGTCGATATCCAACCTTCCTCCCAAACTCTCAATGCCACCAAGTTTCCCGAGCTACTTCCACCGTTTACTCCGGATCGGCCCTATCTCTTAGTGCGAGTGAAGACCGGCAAAGCCTTAGAATTATGCCGAGTCTATAATGGGAAATCCGGCGTTGGCGGCGCCTTTTTCTTTCCTTGCCGCAACTATTATTTCAAATCGTCACTTGAAGCACGCGACACGGGCGCGCTTCCGGACGCCAACACCACGGAGTTTTGGCGAAAAGTCAGTTTCGCAGGGGCCGAGGAATTTTACATGGGGGAAATTAATCCTCTTATGGACGATGCCGGCGGATCGATTCCTGGTTTTGGACGGGGCGGGTTGGCTGGTGAAGTTCAGTTCTGGCGTGATCCTATACTCCACAGTGCGAGCGGCCCAGTGCCTTAGCCCTTTTTCGGGGCTGAGCAAATGGGTACAGAAATTCCCACCATACAAAATGAAGAGATGCGGGCCGCACAAGCGCGGTTGCGGGCGAACTTGCCTGGCTATAACAATCTACCTTGGGAACTCACGTTTCATGTGGTGGGCAGATACGATAAGATCGATCAGCGCGTCCCTAATCTCTCGCTCAGTAACGACATCAAAAATATGCGCGATGAACTCTTGAGGATTCATCGCGCCAAATTGACGGAGGGCCTGAACGCCTTACTCGAACAATTGACCGTTCCGTCGGCGTTGACGGCTCATGACCTAGCCAATCAGGCCGATCGCGTGGTACATGCCTCCGGCCCCGCTGTCCAACCAGCGCTAGTGCCCCAAACCCCTACTTCTTACGCTGAATACTAAATGCCACTTTTTTCACGCCGCCGGTTTTAATGGCGTCGACCAATTCCGTGACCATCTCCAGCGTCGCATCTTTATCCGCGACCAGCAGAGCCGCGGTTTCAGGATTGGCGCCAAACAAACGCTTCGACTCATCCTGAAGACCAGCGATGGTCACAGGATTATTGTTTACAAACACTTCGCCCTTTTTGCCGAGCACCACGCGAAACGGACTCTTGTCCTTTTCATCTTTGGCGCTGCTGGCTTTGGGCAAACTGATGTCGATCTTGGGTTGCATCACCAGTGGTGCCGCCACCATAAATATAATTAGTACGACCAGAATAATATCAACGAGCGGGATGACATTGATTTCAACGATCGAGCCGTTGTCATCGGTTTGCGTCCGGGCTGCCATAAACTAGGCCTTTCTGCTTTTGGTGTAAGCCAAACAGAGATCGCGGGCCGCATCGATATTGCTCAAGACCAGACTAACCTTTTTCTGAAAAAAGTTAAAGGCCACAACGGCTGGAATGGCCACGGCCAAACCGATCGCGGTTGAAACCAGCGCGTGGGCAATACCGGCCATCACCACTTCGTTGCCCTGGCCCGGGGAATTAGCCAAATCGTTAAACGCCTTCATGATCCCCATCACCGTGCCGAGCAGGCCGACGTAAGGGGCGTTTGAGGCGATCGTACCTAATATATTTAGGTTTTTTTCGAGACCCGGCTTTTCAATGGCTTTAAAGGAATTGAACAGCTCGTCTAGGCCGCCAGCGCCGTGGTTCTTCACGAAAACCATGCCGTAACCCAGGGCGCGGCCTTCAAGAGAGCGAGCGTCTTCCGACAGCTTTTCCATTTGCCCAATGTCTTGGTTTTCAATAACCGAGCGAAAGCCTTGCGCCATGCCCGAACTCGAGCTGCTGATTTTTTTCAAGGCGAAGTAGCGCTCGACCATAATGGCCACACTCACCACGCTCATAAAACCCATAAAGTACAAAATACTGAAAGCCGATGCTTCTGCGATCTTAAAAAGTGTTTCCATTGTTTGTTTCCCCTCGTCAATTTTAAAAAACTAAGAACCCTGATCAACGTCTTGCAATTTGAAGTCCACGCGCACGGTGTGATCGGCTTTGCGCAACGGGTGCCCGCCCGGATCCATGAACGGACGATATTTCCACTGTGCCACCGCACGCCGGGCTTCGCTTTGAAACAGACCGCGCTGTTCACCGTCGACGATGCGAATGTTTTCGACCGCACCCGTCTCGGTGATATCAATTTGCATCATCACCCAGCCCTCAGTACCGTTGGCGAGCGCCGCCTGCGGATACTTGGGTTTGATTTTATAGTATGGAGTCGTCGCCGCCGTACCGTTGCTGTCGGCACCGGTGTTCGCCACCGGTTTCGCCGCCGCTTGCGTTCCAGCCACGTCGCCCTTTTCGTCTTGCAACTCTTTGGGCGAATTGTCTGGTGTCACTTTGGTATCCACTGGTGTCATCGGATCCGGTGCACGCTCAACCCGCTTCACCACTTGCGTCGGCTCCGGCGGGGCATCGAAGGTTTGATAACCGAGATCAATGTAGTCATCCTTCGGTGCCGTCGAGGTCGAACGTAGGCTGAGGAGCCACACCAGTGATCCATAGATCAAGATGTGAACCCCGAGCGAAAACAGGAACGAACCACTAGCGGACTTGGGCGAAAAACTCTTCCTTGTCAGTGTCATGCCGTCCCCCAAAATCTAAAACGTAGCTTTGTATCCCGTAAAATACTGTTGCCCGATTTGATTGTAGATCGTGCCATCGAGCGGAGTCGTGGTGTTCGTATCATCAATCGGTGGTGTCGTATTCAACACGTTCTTAATACCTGCACTAAATGTGCCCAAGCTTTTGGATTTGTAGGAGTACATAAACTCAAGCTCGGTGTAGTTGCGCAAGTTGCCCTTTTCCATCACGGACTTCTGCTGCCCTGCGGTTGTCATGGCCACCAAGTTCAGGTCATGGCGGAATGTCGGACTATACGTCAGGCCAGTCGAGTTCCTCCATGGCGGCAAACCGTTTTCGCCCAAGCGGTTGCGATAGCCCATGCCGGGAAAGCCTTCTTGCTTGAAGTAGAGCATTTGTGAATGCTCGGTCGACAATTTGAACTTGCTCATGCGGTAAGAACTGGCGATATCGAAACCCTGCAGCTGTTGGCCGGAAAGGTTTTGCAAGGGGGCCTTGATGCTTTTGATCTTGCCGGTCGCATCGCGATCGATGATCACACCATAGTCCTTCACGCGAATGCCTTGATCTTCGGCCCGGGTCAGGTCTTCGTAGTTAATGCCGACCACGTTTTTATTTTTGATATAATACATATCCGTGCTGACGTTGAAATCCTTGTTCGGCTCGAACACTACCCCCGCGCTGATCGCTTGCGAACGCTCTTCTTTAAGGCCCGGATTTCCGCCCCCAAGCACCTTATGTTGAGTCGGTGAACAATCATCCAAGGGGCCGCCCGCTGCCTTTTCTTGGTTACAGTGTTTCACATCGATAAAGGCCGGGTAACTCTCCGAAGAAGCCGAATAGAGATCCGTCATCAGCGGCGCCTTAAAGCCAGTGCCCGCCGAGGTTCTCACCAATACCGATTTAGAAGCATGATAAAGAAGCGCGACCTTAGGATTAACGGTGTCGCCGAAATCACTATAGTGATCATAGCGTCCCGCCACCTGCATTTCGAGCGGCTTAGCAAGAGGAATGGACAGCTCGGCATAACCCGCGCCCGAATTGCGTTGACCGCCGCCGCTACTTCCAGCTCCGCCATAAACATTACCGGCAACACTTTGGTCGTCAAAAGCATCTTGATAGGACTGATAAGCGAGTGTCGTTCCAACAGCCAGGCTCAAAGTACCGGTGCTCCAGTGCGCGAGTTCACCCGTGGCGCGAACTTCACCGCTGGTCAAAATCGAGGACATTCTTTCAAGGGGCTGATAAGCCGCTGAACCAAGATTACATGAGCGAGTCGAATCGAACGGATTGCACAGACCATCCGAGATCGCTTGAACCACCACGGGCTTCAACGAATATCCGCTCACGCCGCGATTGTCGGTCATAACCCGATTGGTAGCGCCCGTTACGTCCACTTGCCATTTGTCATTCACCTGAATGGTGCTGCCGAGGAGTGCATTGTACGAGTAGGTTTGCACGCGGCTGACACGGTCGCCGAGCGAACCTGTACGATAAGCAATGTCCAAATCGGCATTGGGATCAGCGCCCGGGAGTACCGATCCGCCGGCGCCAAGATGACTCCTAGCCGCGGGAATCGTGATATTGTCGGGCGCCGGAGCCAATTGGGTCTTGACGTCGCGCTGAGTGCCGCCAAGCCGCGCGGTCATTTTGACCTTGGAGTTGACTTCGAAATTCGATTCCGTCAACAGGCTAAATTGCTTGAGTTCAGGCAATTCACTCGAATGATCCGAATATTTAAAGGTACAGACCGTCCCGCCATCAACAACTTTAGTTTGACCGGCAGGACAGTTGGGCGCAGCCGCAGGGCCGCCAGCCGCGGTGTAATAGCGTGGAAAAGTGCTGATTTGGCTCACACCCTTGCTGGACCACGAACGGTCACGCGACATGACCGCGTCGTTGGAGCGGTATTGCACCACATTGACCATATTAAAGCGGCCTTTGTTCACCCCGTTGACCAGATTGATATCCGTCTTTTTTCCACCCGCGAGTTCGGGAGTGGTTTGCGCCAAGCTCACTTCCGTACCGGTGAAATCTTTGCGCGTGATAATATTGACCACGCCGCCAAGTGCTTCGGAGCCGTAGATCGCGGAGGCGCCGTCTTTCAGAATTTCCACTCGCTCAACAGCGGCCATAGGAATCATGCTGATGTCGACCGCACCGTTCACGGCGTCAGAAGGTAAACGCTGGCCATTTAATAAGACCAGGGTGTTATCCGCGCCCAAACCGCGCAGATTGATTTCCGCATTGCCCGGCGTGCTGCTGTTGGTGGTCTCACGGCCCGAGCCGAATGCGTTGGCGGAATTGTCGCGAAGCACGTCGGCGATAGAATTGTAGCCGGACTTATCCAGGTCCTTACGGGTAATGGTAGTGACCGGCGAAGCGCCCTCGGAGTCAATGCGCCGAATGTGCGAGCCGGTGACCTCGATACGCTCCACGTCCTTTTTCGGCGCGGGATTGACCGTGGTTTGCGGCATGGAGACTTCAGCTTTTGGTTCCGCCTCCTTCTTTACATCTTCGATCGGCACACTGATCGCTTGCGCCCAACTATATATAGGACTAAACAAATTTAGAATGATCACGAAACTACGCACCGGATCCCCCTCCCGAAATGTCATTACTGTTGTGTCGCCCCCGACACGGACATGGACTACTCAGCAAACCAAATGCCAACAAAACTGGTGCCGCTCTGACTTTTTATTTAAATATGTAGCGTTTATTAAACAAGATTTGATCGGTGCTAGTGCCAAAGTGGCCACTTGGCTAGTAGTGGGATCGTTACTAAGCGGCTGTCTGCACTTGAACTCTTAGCGAATCGCTTGCGGAGGACATTTGGGCCAGCGGCACTTGATGCCATCTAAGAAAAGCACAGGGCCCTGAAAGTCCCCCAGCAGTCCACTTTGTCGAATGCCGCAGAAACTATTGCCAAATTCGTGAATGCTCATATCATCCATTATCGACTGAGCGTTGCCCAAAGAAACCGTCGAATCGAGAACCACATCAATATCCAAATCCGAATGATTTGCGGAGTATTGCACATTGACGTGGAGTTGCTCGTTGCCTTCATCGTCCGCGTAACGATCGGCGCGAATTCTCTGTAGACATTTATCGGGCAAGGCATCGGCAACTACCGCCTTAACAGCCGCACGGACCCCCGTTTGAATCACGCTTGGGTCAGAGGAAGAGGCAGCGAAGGCCAGACGAAAACAACAACAAAGCCAATATAGTATTTTCCATGGAATACCGTTTTCGCAAGACTTAGACCAGGTCTGCGCGAAACCATCGCTTCCCCCTGTAAAAAACTTCGATACTACCAGCCAAAATAGGGCGCGCAGCCTTGAATTCGTATATTTCCACGACCAACGGCCAGTCACGCTTTCACTCACCCCAACCGAAAGGACCAAGGAGAATATGAATATACTGTTGTTTCACCCCAAAAAAGAAACGCTCGAAATGCTGAGCTTTTGCCTGGAAAGCCAGATGAGCCTTAAAGTCTCGCGCGCGCAGACCTTTCAGCAGGTGGTCGAACAGTTTCTAGAAGAGGAGCCCATCGATCTGGTGGTCACTTCGCTGCAACCCGAAACAGATAAACTATTTAAATATATTTTGTCGACCGGCGGCTCGGTACCGGTGATTCTAGTGGCGGAAAATGAAGAGGAGAAGGTCGAAGCCTACCCCGATATTCGCGTGCTTGGAAAGATTTCGCAAAAGCATGTTCCCGATAAGCTATTCACCTTGATTCGCGACAGCTTTCCCGAGCGCACGAGCACTCCTGCCAACGAAGAGTATTGCCGCATCAACACCGAACTGCTGGTTAGGGTGGTACCGTTGCGCGGGGATATTTACATTCGACTTTCAAGCGTCAAGTACGTGAAGCTGTTTCGCCGCGGGATGATTTTTTCAAGTCAGGATCTGGAGCGTTTTTTACAGCGCAAAAAAATTTCCTATTTATATATTAAAAAAGCCGACAGCCTGGAATTCATGGACAAATTCCAGGAGACGCTCAAAGGCATTCTGGAAACGGCAGTGCCTGAAGATGGCGAACTGTTTGAAACTGTGAGCGAAGTGCAGGATCTGTTGCAAGATCTTTCGACCACCTTGGGCTTTAACTCGGAAGTGCAGGAGCTGGCGCGCACCAATGTGAAACTGACGATCAAAGCCATTGGCGCCAGTCCGCGCCTGACCAAGGTTCTTGGCGCCTCGCCGCTTAGAAATAAAAATTATATATCTTCACATAGCGTGCAACTGGCCAACATCGCCTGTTGCATCGCCGCGCAAATGGAGTGGCCGTCGAACACCACTTTCCAAAAGTTAGTGATGGCCGCGTTGTTTCACGACTTCTTGATTCCTAAACCAGAGCTAGCCAAAGTTGCCACTAAAAAGGAATTGGACGCATTACACTTAAAGCCGAATGACGAGCAGTTTCTCATTATTAAAAATCATATGATCAAGGCTTCGGAGTTGATTAAGACCCTGTCCGAAGTGCCCAGTGACGTGGATGTCATTGTGTTACAACATCATGAGCGGCCCGACGGCACTGGATTTCCCAAGGGAATACGTGCGCATCAGATTGCGCCGCTCGCCGCGGTTTTCATTATGGCCCATGATGTGCTTCACGCCATGAGGAGCTCAGAAGACAAGTTTGATTTCAAACGCTTCTTGCGCAATTCGGAAGCCGAGTATCAAGGCAGCGGATTCCGAAAAGTATGGAAGGCATTGTCCCAAGAAATTGAAGGCGGCGGAAGGTCAGCCGCCTAAACTTAGGCCGAATAGATCAGGCTGCGCTCAAGACGTTGCTTACGCACGCGAAATCCAAACCAAACTGCAACCATCGTCAACGGAATCAACACCACATAGGGCCAATTGAAGTCGGAGGGTCCTGAGCTAGTGCTAGCGATTTCGGTTGGAAGGTCTTGGCTTGAGGGCGGCAGCGGAGGCGGGGGCGGCGCCATCCCAATATCGGGAGGAGGAGGAGGCGGCGGAGCAATGGTCGCGGCCGTAGTTACCGGAGGTGTGACTGCGCTGGGCATTTCAAACTTAGATTGTTTAGCATGGTGTTTGGCCAGCATGGGGTGGGACTTGCGCTGGCTATGAAGCTTGCCGCGATGGGCGCTTTTAAACGTCGAGCGATGTTTTTTACGGGGCGGCTCGGGAGCAACGACGGCCGGGGCTTTGTTGGACTCCGGCTCAGGGCTGGGCCACACTTCAGCGACGGATTCTGTGTTCTCATCGGTCGGGGGCGCCTGCAATGCTTCGCTCTCGATATGCTTTTCCGCGCACGCCGTTGCAAAGACAATCATTGTCATTGTAAGGCCAATTTTTGTCGCGGATTTTAGAGATTTGGTATTCATCTTGAACATAGTGGTTGCCCTCCTTGGACAGTTCCGGTTGCTGGAATGAAAAGCAAAAGCGGAGCCAAGACTTAAGTCCTTATATTGCCTGCGCGCGCATTAAGTGACACAAGTAAACAAGTAACTTAAATTGTCCGGCCCAACTCTCCAAAAGCATTGGTTTGTAATGCCGTCCAATCCGGCATGGCGCCGGGCCGCACCTCTTCCTTTACGGACGCGCACAGCGATCGGCCGTAAACCCACACCGGGAATTCGCTGGCACGAAACACCTCCCGGGCATAGCTGCCCCAAATCATGGAACCGACCGAGCCGACCTGCGACGCCATAGCGATCATGCCACTCCCACTCTCGCGAGCGACGGCTAGTGTGCCTCCGGCGACACTGGCATGGCCGGACTCAACCGTGAAATCAGCGGCAAATCCTTGCGCACGCGCGCGAGTCTGCCAAACCTGCGCCTGTTGCTCCGCCCACACTCTCTGCCGTTCCACCGAGTCTTCTAAGTAGGGAACACCGATATCGGTTTGCGCGAAGTAAGCGCGCATACCGGGCGTAAGGCTGACATCGTGAAACAAGGAAATGCGTGCGCAGATCCCTTGCGCCTGGTTAAGAAAAGCGCCAAACGCATATTCACAAGTTTTGGAAAAGTCGGTGGCCCAAAGCACATGTTTTAAGGAGGCGCTAGACGGGCGCGGTTTGCCGTTTAAAAACAATAACGGCAACGGCGAAACATCGAGCAAGCTCTCAGCAAAGCTGCCAAATAGCATGCGCGAGATTCCGCTGCGACCATGAGAGGACACCACAATTAAATCGGCAGCGCGAATCGCCGCATAAGCCAAGAGCGACTGTGGGAGGGATTTCTCGGAGTCGGTGGGCCGCACCAACACGTAAGGTTCGGCGGTGGTAATTTTACGCGCGCGGAATTCCTCGGAAATGCGCTTTGCAATCTGATCGGTGGCAAGCGCTTCCACTTCGCCAAAGGGCGTGAACACGTAAACTGGCTCAATGACCACCTGATTGTCCGCCATCGCCTGACCGAACTCCTCCGCCGTGTGTGCATCAATGTCTATGTCCGTCTCAAACGGATCAATCGCCCATAAAACGCGTGTGACTTTTGACTTGCCAAGCGACCTTAAATCCATGCTTCACACCCTTTTGAACTGGACCCGTAGTTGCTCAACATTGCAACTTTCATGCACGCGCTTAAATCCAAAATAGAAAGTCAGAAAGCACCGTCCGCGCCCAAGAAGTCCCCAGCGCGGGTCAAAATACCACGTCCGAAAGTTAAAAATAACTTGGCTCGCCGCGAATTTGCCACTAAACAAATACTATGAAGAAGTTCCCCTCCCTGACACGGAATTGTCCGGGAATTAGCGAAGCCAAGAATTGGGCTGACGGTCAAAGCACTCACCAAAATGCCCAGAACCCAGCCCCCTGCCCCCTGCCCCGCCGTCGCCGCCTTTGATGGCATTATGACTATTACCTATGACGGCGTGATCGAGTTTGCCAACCTCCAGCTGGAGAAAATATTTGGCTACGATCACCACGAATTGAAAAAGGCAAACTATGCCCAGTTGATTGCTGAAAAATATCGTCAGGGCCATCTCCGTTCCGAACGGAAGTTCCGGCAAAATCCAACCACCGCGGAGATGGATCGCAATGTGGAAATTCTCGGTCGGCGCAAGAACGGCGAGGAATTCGCAATTGAAATTTCGTTTCAACCTTTTCGTTCAGGACGTGGTCTTTTCTTAAACTGCCTGGTGCGCGATGTTTCGCATGTGCGCGCGCTGGAACTAGAACGCAGTGATCTGCTGGCGCGCGAAAAGGTGGCGCGCAAAGATGCCGAGACCGCCAGTCGCATCAAGGATGAATTTCTCGCAACCCTTTCTCACGAATTGCGTACCCCCCTCACCACTATTCTGGGATGGACTCAAGAGTTGCGCTCCCGGCCGGGGACGCCGATGCCGGCCGAAATAGCCGACGGTTTGGCCATCATTGAGCGCAGTGCGGAAATTCAGGGCCGACTCATCAATGATCTTTTGGATAGTTCACGCATTCATGCCGGCAAAATGGCAGTGGAGGTGCGCCTGATTAATCTGGTCGATGTCCTTGCACTTGCAATCGCGTCCGTGCAGCGCCTAGCCGAAAAAAAGGCGATCGTGATAGCGACCGATTTTCCCGCCAGCAATGAGTGCATGGTTCTCGGCGATCCGATCCGCATGCAGCAAGTATTCTGGAATTTGCTAAGCAACGCGCTCAAGTTCACGCCGCGCGGAGGACGTATTCACATCACCCTGGATTCAAGCAAGGGTAAGCCGCGGCCAATGGCCGAAGTGCGCTTTTGTGACTCGGGCGTGGGAATTAGGGACGAATTTATTGGTTGTATCTTCCAGCGCTTTACTCAGGCCGACAGCTCCCTCACCCGCTTGCATGGAGGGTTGGGCTTAGGATTATCACTGGTGAAAAGTTTAGTTGAACTTCATCAAGGCACGGTGAAGGCCGAAAGTCCCGGCGTGGGCAAGGGCGCCACTTTTACCATTGCGCTTCCCCTGGCGTCTGTGTGCCCCAGCGATAGAGCCTGGGCACCTGAGATTCAAGATGCAAAGAGCGCACGCTTAGACGGCGTGCGCGCGTTGGTGGTCGACGATGACACCAGCAATCTCGACCTTTTTTCGATGATGCTTGGATCTTTCGGCGCGCAGGTGAGGACTGCGGAGTCCGCGGCGCAAGCGCGAATTGTGCTTGCGGAATTCAGGCCCGACATTTTACTCAGCGATATCTCGATGCCTATCGAGGATGGCATTGATTTGATCCGGTCGGTGCGCAACCTAGGAAGCGATGCGGGCGGGGACATTCCCGCTATCGCGCTGACTGCCTTTGCCGGCAACGACGACGCCCGCCGGGTGCTGGCCGCGGGCTTTTCCGCGCATGTGGCAAAACCTGTTGCGAAAGTCACCTTGCTGCGAGCGGTGGCGCGATTAGTACCCGGCAAAATTTCCCCTCCGAGTTCATCCATTTGATACTTTTTCCGATGCAAGTGACGTGGCGTTTGAAGCTTTGGGCACACATGGCGCGAGGATTTTTACGAACGTCACGGTCCGAGCGGAGTTTCTGGAAAACCACCGAAAAGTGCTCATAGCTGAGTGCCTGATTGACGTGCTTGAGGATCTGCAAGGCGAGCTGACGGGTCTGCTCCTCGAAAAATTGAAATCACACCGCACTTCCTACCGAAACAAGATCGAGCAAAACAAAAGTGCAAAAATGGATATAAATCAAATACGATTTTTCTGTGACTTGCTTTCGCAGCGTGAATCCAAGTACGGCAACGGTTGGGATCTATTTTGTCAACTGTACCTGGCGCCAAAATTTACCCCGGTATGGGAGGTAGTGACCGACACGCTGAGGGTGAATTTTATTTCTTTACGTGAAGGGAAACATCCCTTGATCAACGCCCCAGTTTCTTGGGAGTCCGCCGTTCGCATCATGGGCAACTACGGCATTTCGTCGGCGGACGCTATGATCTTGAATCTGTTCCTCTGCTCCTGCATCCCGCTGCTTTTAACTGCCGATTTGAAAATGGCCGAGTGTGCTTCACGGGAGTCACAGGGAGCGAAGCACATTTTTATTCCAGATTCCCTTCTTCGATAGGCTTTCCAGATCGCGCCGCTCGTTCCGCACTCGCGACTCACGGCCGCCCCGCACGCATCCATTGGGACAAAGCCATGAAAATATTTATACTGCAATCGGTGGTCGGATTTCTGATCACGCCTCATTCGATTTTTTTCAAGTAAATCGGCTGGTTGAATTGGTGTCGTTTTGTCCTACCTGTTTTCGATCGGTTTTTCGATCACCTCTTGATTCGTGCATGCTTAAACAAATCGTGTGTATTCCTGCTTACTTATTGGGCACATTAAATTTTTATGTGAATTTCTAGTGATCGGCGTTTCGATCAAAATTGCATTTTAAATAATGGATCGGATGCGATCAGTTTCGCTAAATTCACATGGATTTCTCGCGCCTTAGACGGCAGTCAAGGATATTGCGCAAATTGGCCCGGTCCTTGCTGTAGTGTTTCGCGCCAAATGACGGGGGGGGGCGTGATGAAGCATAGAATTTTAGTGATTGATGATGTGCAAAGTGATCTTGAGGCACTCAAGATTTTTCTAGAAGCCCACGGCTATTTAGTTAACACCACAACTGACGTTGATGAGGGCATCGCCTACGTTCGGCAAAATCGGGGAAAGCTTTCCCTGGTAATGGTTGAACCCACACCCGTCACCCAGCCTGTTCCGACGCAGCCAGCGGCCTCCCAGGCCGTCGGTCAACCGGCACTCCGGCTGGTGGTGCAGTCCTAAAAGACAAGAAACGCGGCTTGTGTCCGATGTTTTTCGTGTCCGGTTTTGGCAATTTCAGAAAAAAGTTGGTTGGACCCGGACACTAATGGGACACAAAAGCGTTTTTTCGAGAAAATCGGACACAAAATTTTAACCGATTTTGTGTCCGAAATGAGGTCTTTCCGGTGTCAGTTTCTGCGCCGCAAAACGGCGTCGAAATTGACCCCCGAGGACACCAGGTTCGGACTGTCCGAAACGTGGTTCAGTGGCGTATTGCGGTGGATGGATCTTTCGCGCAGAAATAAGTTTTGATTATAGCGTTTTCCTGTTTCAGCTAGTAACCGACGCAGCCAAAAGTAAAGATGTCGTTGGTTACCGAAGTTCCAGAGAGTGTCACCGTGGTCGTGGTGGTGGCGGACTGGCGCCAGATATTTGCAGTTGTGAGATCATTGACCCAGCAAGACCAGCCATTCGTGGCCGTTTGTCCGCCGAGCGTTATGATTACGGTGCCAGCAACGCCGTTGGTGGCCTTGAACGTTCCAGCAGTCGCGCCACCGACCAGCGTACTGGTCGTGACGGTACCGCCCGTCACGGTAAACGTTGTGCCATGAATGCTAATACCACCTGCGACATCGAGAGTTGTTTGTGGCGAAGTTGTACCTATACCGACGTTGCCGGCAGGACTAGCAAGAGTGCCTGTCATTCCCGTAGCAAAAATGGTGTTGCCAATGTTCA
>JANXMF010000132.1 GCA_025354795.1 Pseudobdellovibrionaceae bacterium | reverse complement strand
GCGAGAGCACCATTTTGCGCATCAAATATGTTCCCGAAATTTTTGACACTATGATCCGCGCCAACCGCGCGCGCGAAATCCAAAAGCGGCTGTGGATTATCCACGCGCTACTTAAATCAGAAGTCTTTAGTGGCTTGCCTGAGGACTGCTTTGACGCCCTAATTTTTGCAGGCGAACTAAAGAGCCTACCGCCGCGCCAGTGGATTTGCAAAGAGGGCGAGCCCGGCGACGCTTGTTATATTTTGGTGCAAGGTTCGGTGGCGATCTCACAAAAAGGCCGCAAAATTGGCGTACTCACTCAGGGCGATTGTTTTGGCGAGGTGGCGTTGATCATGTCGCGAGGTATTCGCACGGCTTCGGTCATGACCTCCACCGAAATCCTGACCCTCGAACTCAAGGCTCAGCCCTTTTATGAGCTGCTGTCGGAGAATTTTATGCTCGCCTGTGAATTCGAAGGGGTTGCCGTCACCCGTCTTCACCATGATCTGGCGCGCGCAAAAGCCTGATCCTTATGACTGCTATTAAGTGAACGGCGGCTTTGACCTGAACAAAATTTAATTACTCGGCAATGAATATAATTTCCGACTGACCAGGTTTTAGGCACGTCCAGGAGTCCACCGCCCGGTTTTGTGCATCTTGCTCTGGCATCACAATTGCTCTATCCTACTTACGGCTTTTGCATGGAAGGTGGATTTATGAAATTCAAAATTCTCGCTCTCTCGATAATGACATTGGCTTCTGGAGCATGGGCTAGCCCTCCCACCGGCCAAAGCAGCTTAAAGCTCGAAAGTCCCGTGCGCACCGCACGTAAATCCCTAGCCTCGGTCGAATTCCAGATCACTAGCCTCGATCAAGATATCGTGCTCGCGCGCAACCAATCCGCAAGCCGCCGTGCACTCCCCGGTTCGAACGGCAGCGCTCAGGTCGCGATGCTTGACGCCTACACCACCGCGCTAGAAATTCAAAAGCGCGAGCTGAGCGCGGAACGTGAACAATTGCAGAGCGAACTCAGCTCCGCCGATTAAATTAACATTAGGATTTATTCACAAGACTTGTCGATCATCGGCAAGTCCGGTGATAATTGGGCGAATGGCGCTAGCCGTTCGCTCGCGTCGGACGCTCAACGCTTTTGACTTCACGGCCCTAGATTTGCACCTCCACGGGCAGCAACAATACATTATTAGTTCCTGCATGAGCTGCCGCAAAATGCTGGATAGGTTGCCTTACGGTTATAATTCCGGGGTTTCGCTCTACCACTGCGGCCGCTGCCAGGGGCTTTGGCTGCCGCTGCGAGAAATGGTGCAGCTGATGCAATCACTCAAACTGGGCCAAAGCATCGCCGCTGACGTGCGCGGCCTGATCGCGGAGATGAACAGATCCGATCGCGAACTCACCGCGTTTTATAATTTCGTGCAGTTTTGGCGGCGCCTGACGACCTGAAGTCAAGGCTCCGTCAGCTTGACGTTGATCGGATTCAGTCCGGTGAGACTGCCAAATTTTCGCTTGGCCTCGCCGCTGTGACTGATTAAGGCTTGGTTTACGTTCAGCTGGCCGCCGTCGTGAATGGTAATTTCGAAATAAGGCAAAACGTTGACCGTGCCCGCCTTAATTCTAAATAAATTGAGATGACTGCCGAATGAAAAGGCGCGGGACTCCGGGCCATTCAGTTTCATTGCCATGCCTGCCAAGGCGTAAAGTCGGTCGGCCGGAAGGTACACAATCACTCCTGAGGTCGTTTCGGTTGCGGCTGGCACTTGATTGCTAAAGCGATTTTTGTCTTGATCAATAAATACCAATTCGTGGTCGCCGCCAGCGGGTACCAAAATCTTATATTGCATAAGCACCGGCGCCATTTTCTGACCATGTTCCAACCGTGCCAGGTCGACCGCGCCCGACGATTGCACTTTAGTGATGCTGCCGCAGCCGGCAAGCAGAAGGGCGCTGAGAATGACGCCGATATGGCGAGGGAAACTTGCAATCAAAAGCGCTGGCCCTCTCTGCGATGGTGCCGAGCGAGCGGTTTTGCACAAGCCGCCCCTCGGAGTGAGTTGACTAGGACTTTTTGGCTTTCTTAGTCGTCTTAGCTTTTTTAGTTTTCTTGGTGGTCTTAATCGTAGTTTTCTTTTTCATCATTAACCCTCCTCCCCTTAGGAATATGTTGGGCAGTGATCCGCCAGCTGTCAATAGCAGATTTCCCAGGGGCCAGTGCAATCAAAAACCACGGAGGGCGTTGAGTGTGGTTTGCCCAGTGCTCGTGTCCAGCCCCGGTAAAAAGCGCCACTTCGCGCTCTGGGCAAGCCTTCGGCGGTGACCGTCGGCCGCGCTCTCACCGACTTTATCGCCCACATTTTGGCGATGGAGATCGACGGCCGCTTTGCCAAACACATAGCCAAGTGCAATCCCCAGCGGATAATCGCTCGCCCAATGCACACCTACATTGATCATGCCAAAACCGAGCACACCCAACCACACGGCTTCAAACGGATACATGTAGTCATTGTACTCAGGGTAATTTTGTTCGATGACGGTGGACATCACCGTAGCTGTCATGATGTGGCCACTCGGCATGGCGTCGTACTTAGCGGTGTTCGAACGATAGGTCTTAAAACTCGTCATCGGGTGCCAGGCGCCCCGCGCTTCGGTGTGGGCCGACGGACTCTCGCGCCCGGTAATGTGCTTAATCATTTGGTCAAAGATCGCGCCAGTGAGTAGACCATCCGCCATTTCAATACCGGTGTTGTAAAGTCGGCCATTGGAGTTGGCGTACCCAAGACCAAGCATGCTGACCGAGACCGTGACTGGTATCAGTCCATCGCCCATAAAGTAAAGCCATCCCGCCGTATCGCGCGGAAGTGAGAGCACTGTCAGGTTTCCGATATTGAGCGCGGATTTATAATTGACGGAATTGCCGAGCTTCCAATCCCGCCCGTCTTTCTGAATGCCGTTTAAAATATCCTCATCATACTTGTAGAGCACCGCCGATGTACCCAAGATCAACGCCCAACCAGGAAGCGCGTCCTGGCGAAAGGAATTCTTTAGACCCAGCCACGCGGTCGCGGGGATATCGGTAACCACATTGTGCAAAGGCAAAAATGGTTCTTGGGTGCGCGCGGATCGCACGGATTGAGGGGGCATCTCGTCGGCATGAGTGAAAAATAAAAAGCAAGCGCTCAGAGTGAGGACCGTCAATTTCATATGCATCCTAAACTATTGTGCGACGTCAGGGAGTCAATCTTAAATCGGCGGTTCAGCGCCGCGCGTGCACGGCCCACCGCTTGCAAACTTACAAATACAGATTGGTGAGAGCGCTTAAACACGGAGTAAAAATGCGAAACACGTACTTAATTTCGGCAGTTTTGACGATTTTTGTTACTCTGACTGTCACGGGCTGTGAAGACGACCGCAAAAAAGAGGTGGGCGAAGGCAATGCTCGCATCTCAGACACCAATACTCTAACCGCCGACCTGGATGCCAGCTACAAGATCCAAGTGCGCAATCCCGACAAGATCGAGAGCCAAAAACTCGCCAATGAATGGGAGTGGCAAATCTATACTGAAGGTCAGTTGAAAGCGATCGAAACCAAGTTGTCCAATGTCGTTGGCAATATCACCCGCGTTTTAGAAATCTCCAGTCACGATGGCATCGTCAGCCAAGGCGACCCCAACGCCGATTATATCGTACGCGACAATGCTCAGGCTTATCTGAATTCCTTGCGTAGCTTTAATGTGCGACGAGGAGCCGCGGCACCGCGCGACAACGATCACTGATAACTAATTCATCGGTACTGGAATCGGGGCTCGGCCTACGGCGAAGCCTCCCGCGAAGGTGCGGATTTCCCCGGGGAGAACCCAAGGATCCTCACGGATATCTTTGAATTTCACCAAATGTGTGCCGTCTTCTTTGGCCTGAATTTCATCCACAAGCACGCTGCACAAGATCTCGCGATTCGAGGCGAGCTTAACGAACAATCGTTCAGTTTTATGTTGCTCGATTTTATTTAGGCACTTTTGATTGGTGTGTAGCACCAACAGTCTGGCGCCTTGCCATTTATGGGTATAAGCTAAATCGGGACGCTTCACGACTAGGTATAAAACCTTTTCTACTTCACTCAATTTCACCTCACAAAACACTCTACCTGACGGATTAAAAAAGAGCTAGAATTTGGTGATGAAAAACACCCGCGAAGCTAAACCTGGTGAATTGCGCGAAATCACCGTCCTTGAGACCCTAGAAAAATGGAGCAAACGGCCCGATTCCCGCCTGGACGTGCAACGCCTGCTCGATAAACTCTCGCCCCATGGTAAGATTTACGTAAAACACCTGGTCATGTCAGGCCCTTCCAGCTTGAAGGCGGCGGCCAAAGCCTGTGAATTGAAAGTTGCAGAGATCGAGGCGGCCTTGAGCGAATTGGAACAAGGCATCGCCGCAATCAAGGTTCCCCTGAAGCGTTAGGCTTTGGGGCGAAGGCTGGCGATGATTGCCTCAATCTCCTGGCGGCGGAATGGTTTATGAACAATTTTAGTAAAGTAGTTCTGCGGAGTGATATTGAGTTCGCCGGTCACCAGTACCATGGGGATCAGTTTCTTCACCGAAGACGCCACTTCGTCACCGGTAATGCCAGGCAAACGATAATCTAAAAAGATGAGGTCGGGAGCCGTGGAATTGATGGCATCAATGGCCGCGCCCGGCTCTGAATAAGTGATGACTCGGGTATTTTCATTGGTGAACATTTCCGAAAACAAGGTGCACAAGTCTGGCTCATCATCCAGGTAAACAACTCTTAAGGGTGCGCGCATATTTGCCCTCTCACTGTAGGATCGGTTCCGATATGATCATTCGACAGAATGCCCTGAACTCAAGCACACAGTCAAAGTGTGAAGCACTATCGTTGCGTTCGACTACCGCATAGCGGTGGATCGCACAATCGTACGACCCCAATGGACACTCGCGTTCAGCGGCAGCAAGGGCCGCCCTCAGCAAGGTTCTAACCGAGCGAAGCTTGCCATTCACACAAGCGGCGCGCTGTCCGGGGAGGTCTCGCACGACCACCGAACGGGTGAGATCAACGTCAGAAATTAGTCCGTCCGCGCAAGAGCCTCAGGAATTACGCGCCCGTGCAAAAATGACAAGAATTATTAAGCTTTGCTAAGGCTCTTTGTCCACTCGGAGAAGCGGGTAAGGGCACTCTGCGGAGCATGGTCGAAGGCCACGCCGTAGGCTTTATTGGCGGCCGACCAAACCACGCGACCGGCGACTTCGACCTTCTCATCGCCGTTCGGCGACGAGATCATCAGGGTGATAAGTCCGCCGTCTTGGAGGAGGGCCGAGGTGTTGACCTGGGCACCGCCAAGGGACAGCGAGCTGATGGATCCGACGAGTTCGCGATCGCCAACGCTGATGCGCACATCACTATTGAGCTTGAACCGCTCGTAACGGCGGCGGTTTTCAGGAGCGCGGCTGCGCATAAATAACAACACTATGAGTGGCAAGAGCACTAAGCCCACGATCACCGCGGCTGAGCCCAGCGGCGGTTCCCCGTCACCAGATTCCATGGTTCGTACCATTCCGCACCCTGCGGCCGAACCCGTCAGATTCGAGGCCAACTGCCGGTCGGGTTGCAGAGTCAAGGTATAGGCCGGTTGCGAGGTTTCCACCGTCGCCACCCGCGCCGAAGCCACTGAAGTCGCAGAATTCAAGCGGCCCGAGGTTTTAACCTTGCTGATCAACTGCGGTACGTTTAAGACCTGAGCCATTACAATCGACTTCAATTGATAGCCGAGCATACCCGGCACGGCATATTTCATTTGCGCGGCCGTGCCCGAGACGAAGGGAGTTGCCATGCTGGTGCCCGACATTGTGCCAAATCCACTATTGGGAATTGTACTTAAGATAAACACGCCAGGGCTCGCCAGGGACACCCTTGCGGCTCCGTAATTGGAAAACCCAGCGATTAAGTCGCTGTCGAGAGTGGCGGCGACAGCAACCACATTGGGCGTATCGTAGTTCGCAGGATACATTGGAACCGAGTCGTTGTTCATACCGTTGTTGCCAGCCGCCGCGACAAACAAAGCGCCTTTGGTGTAGGTGTAGGCGATGGCTTCTGCCAATGCCGTGCTATAGCCAGAGCCACCCCAGGAATTGTTAAGAATGCTGGCACCGTTATCGACTGCATAGTAGATCGCACTGATGGCGTCGGAAGTGGATCCCACGCCCGAGCCGTTTAAAAATTTAAGCGGCATAATGCGAATGTTGGCGTCGTGAAGTGGGGTAGTATAAATATTTTGGTCGACACTTAATATAATACCGCTGACATGGGTGCCGTGCGAATCGTCGTCATACATGGTCGGAGAATTGTCGACGAAATTCCAGCCATGCACGTCGTCGACATAACCGTTGCGATCGTCATCCACACCATTACCGGGAATTTCATTGGGATTGGTCCATACCGCTCCCGTTCCGATCATCACTGGATGGGTGGTGTCCAAGCCCGTATCGATGACTGCCACCACTGCGCGCGGGCTGCCGGTGGTAATATTTCCCGACCACACCGCCTGCACGCCAATGTTGGCGTTGGTCGCGAGGTAAGCCGATTGTGACTGATTGGAAAGTACCTGCACTTCACTGGCACTCAAGCTGCTTTGTACGCCACTGTCGGAGGATTTATGAAGAAGGTAATTCGGTTCAACATATAGGACATTGGGATCGGCGTGAAGGTCAGCGACCGCGGCCTCCACCGACTGCCCCTGCGGCACGGTATAGTGGTACATGCTCATCTTGGCCCAAGCCCGACGCAGACGCATGGATTTGTCGGAGTGGGCTTTGTCCATAAAAGAAAAGGATTCCGCCGAGCCGTGCTGGCTCTTGAGCCGCACAATCACCTCGCCAGGAACATATTCCTGCGCCCTTACCGCATGCGGTAATAAGAGGAGACTGATTACGAGCAGCCTGAAAAGCACTAGACCTCCGGACATGATGATTCACTAATCATATCGGACGAAAGTCCTAAGGCCTTAGACAGTTTTGCTGGAAATCTCGAGATGAGGCGGAAAAAATGCGGGCGCGGCTCAGTCGGCGGGAGGCGATAGGCGTAATGGCATGAGACGGTTGCTGTAAGTGGTTGTTTTCTTTGCGGCGAGAACTGGGATTGTTTGAGTCTACGTTTTAGCCACGGACATCGTTGGCGCCAGCCGTCGCGGTCTGGTCCATGCGCCATTGTTTCCTCATGTCGCCGCGGTATCCATTTGCAATTTGCCAAAAAGGCAGCGTTCCGCTCTTCATCTGTAATAAGCCACTGCGATTCGCCGGGGGCAGCCCCAATCGCAGCAGCGTCGCCGGCCGGCCAAGTGTAGAGATTGGGTGCGCCGTCACATGGACTTTACTGCAGAATCCGCGCATTCCGTTGCACATTGGCCTTTGCCTCGATCTCTTTAGACCAAGCTTCAATTAGGTCCGCGGATTTTCGCGACGCCAGCGAGCGGCTCGGAGTCTCTCCGGCTTCGGGTGCCGAGGCTTTTTCCGGCACATCTTTCCAGCTGATCACATCAACTATAAAGTGACGGCCTTGGCTCGAGATCAATTGGTGAATCAGACCCGGAGTTTGTCCATTCTTCAAGATGGCACGAAACACATCTTTGCTGTCACCGAGTTTAGGTACGCCCGGCGACGCCAGGTCGAATTCGCCGCTATCGACCCACTTCAATCCGGCACTTTGCACCAGGTTGTTGATTTCTGGCTTGGCGCCTTTTTCGAGCAGGGTCTTGGTCTTGGCTAAAATCTCGCTCTCCTTATTGCGCACAAAGAGTTTGCGTGCAATTTCCCCTTCGGCTTTTTCGAGAGGCACCACCGCGGCGGGGATTTTTTTATCAACTAAAATTATATGGTAACCAAAACTGGTTTTGACTGGGGCGCTGATTTGCCCAGGCGCCAAAGCGAAGGCCGCTTTTTCAAACTCGGGCACCATGCGGCCGCGCTCGAATTCGCCGAGGTCTCCGCCTTTGACCTTAGAGCCGGGATCATCGCTGTTCTTGAGTGCCAGAGCCGAAAAATTTTGCGCGGTGGCCTGAGTTTTAAGCGCCGCCGCCATTTTCGCGGCCTCCGCATCAGGCCGTTTCTCATCGACGCGAATAAGAATGTGGCGGGCCTGGATTTTCTCCGGCTTATTAAACTCCACACCATTGTCTTTGTAATACTTCTCAATATCGGCGTGATTGGACCTTTTGTACGCCGTCACATCTTGCTCAGACACGAATGCGGGCTTTTGCAAATCCTCCGGCTTGATCTCCACAAAACGCAAGGAAAGTTTTTGACTGCCCAATTGACGGGCCAACTTCAGCTCCTCACGGGTGGGCGCCGCCGAACCCAAAAATAATTCCTGCAGCTTTTGCCCTACGATTTGTTTGCGCACTTGGCGTTCAAAATCGTCGGTGGTCAGATTCATATTCTGCAAAAACATTTTATAGCGATCTTTAAGAAAGCGTCCGTTTTCCTGCAAAAATGGGATCTTTAAGATGTAATCTCGCACTTCTGCATCAGGGGCTACGACACCGCGACCTGAAGCCGCCTGATAAACCAGCTCGCCGAGGATCAGTTCCTCAAGAGCGCGGCGGCGCATTTCATGGCTTAAGGCTTTGCGCTGAGATTCGGGAAACTGATCAAAGCGACCCTTCATGTTCTGCTCGACGCTTTCAACGCGGCTGCGGTATTCAGCCAAAGAAATGGAGACGTCATTCACCGTCGCCGCCACTCCGCCATTGCTGGCGTCGCCACCGCCCATTCGCGACGGATTCACCCCCCACAGCCCAAACACAATGATGATCGCGCCGAAGAGGATTACGGCGACCCAATGTTTCATGGTTTTTTTGGTTTTTTTCGCGGAAAGGCCTGATTTTTCGTTCATTGTTTCGGCTCCATGGATTTTGAATGCCCCACAGATTCCAAAGTTTTCCCCAGATTTTCAAGCAGAATGTGCGGATACTTTCTAAACAGCAGCGCTTGCCAAAAAGCACAAGTCCACCTAGCCTAAATTAAATGAACTTCTTCACCTTTGATTTGCGCAAAATTTTCTTGGTTATTGCTCTCGTTATCGTGCCCCTGATCGCCATTAACATGCAGCGGAAATCGGAAGAGGAGATGTGGTTTACCAAGCCTTTCACCTTTGCCGGAGCGCTTTTGCAGCGCGGTTTTTCGGGCCTTAGCTCGGGCGTGCGCGGCACTACCGCCCTGTATTTGGATTTAATCGGCGTCAAACGCCAAAACGACGAACTCAAAGCGCAATTGGCCGAGCTAAACGCCCAACTCGGCGCTATGACCGAACTTAAACTTGAAAATGAACGTATGGCGAAAATTCTTGGCTTTCAACAGGCGTCGAAAATGAATTTGCTGGCGGCCCGGGTGATTGCCCGCGATTTGCTCCCGGATCATTCGACCATCACCGTGGACCGCGGCCTCAAACACGGTATCCAAAAGCATATGGCAGCCCTGACAATTGGTGGCGTGGTCGGCTATACCTTCCGCGTCGAAAATGACACTTCTCAGATTTTGCTGCTCGCGGATCGTTATGCGGTAATTGACGCAATCGTTCAAAGATCGCGGGCCCGGGGACTGGCGGAGGGCGATGGCGCGGCCGGGAGTAAACTTCGCGACCTCAAGCGCAGCGATGATGTCAAGGTGGGCGACTTGGTGGTGACCTCGGGGCTTTCCAATATTTTTCCCAAAGGCTTTCCGATTGGCACGGTCACGGCCATTGACAAAACCCGCTACGGGGTAACCCAGGAAGTGGGAGTGCGACCCGCGGTCGATGCCTTAAACCTCGAGGAATTGTTTATCGTGCTGAACGCCAATCATGAGGATCTGAGTCCCGGAGGCGAAGATTGAAAATTCCCTGGTACTGGCTTCTCGGTCTCGGTCTGATGATTTTTACCACGGTTCTCTTGTGCGCACTGCAAACTTCCTTGTGGTTTTCAATATTCGGGCATTTTCCGCCGCCCATGTTTTGGTTAGTGATTTTAGTTTACATTAGTGTGACTCGTCCTCTGTGGGAAGCCACGCTGGTGGTTTACCTGTTGAGTGCCGCCTGCGCTCCGTTTACGGCTTTTCCGGTTGAGGCGTGGTTGGTTTATTGTTTGCTGTTGATGCTGTTGCTCAACGTAATTCGCGAGCGCGCGTTTTGGGGCGGACCCACTTATTTCATGTTGATGGTGGGAGTGGCGTCGCTTTCTGCGCCCATTTTGTTTTGGGCCACCTCGCGCTTATTTGATAAAAATCCGGTGTTTTTGCCTGCTGTTTTCGCGTGGCTGATTTCGGCCTGTTTAACGACCGTGTTTAGTCTCCCGCTCTATCGACTTTATCATTGGTACGATATCATTGCCGCCCAAGACGCGGGGGCTGAAGGCCGGGTGGGCCCGCGATGAGCGATTTTCTGCAAACTTCCGAAGACGAGGCCAAGGTTTTTCTACCTCGTTACAAGATGCTCTACATGACGATTGTCGTCGGCTGTCTATTGATTGCCGGGCGTTTGTGGTTCCTGCAGATATTGCAGGGCTCGGAGCTGCGCCAGTTTTCCGAAAAAAATCGGGTCAAGGAATCCAAACTTGCGGCCCCGCGCGGTTTGTTTTTGGACCGTGAAAACCGGGTGTTGGTCGATGATCTGCCGGGCTTTGAAGCTTCAATTTCGCCCCAGTATGCAAAAAAACTCGATGAGACTGCGGAGGCCGTGGGTCAAGTGCTGGGTATTCCGGGGCGCAGACTTTCGGAAAACGTGCGCTTGTCGCAACGGCGAGACGGTCCGTTTCGTCCGGTCAAGATCCGCGACAACCTTTCGCTGGAAGAAGTCTTTCGTTTAAAGTTACTGCGCTGGGATTTTCCCGGCCTTAATATCGCCGATGCAATCTTGCGCTCCTACAATTTGGCGGAAAATGGCGCGCAACTTTTTGGTTACGTGGCGGAGATTTCCAAAGAACAACTTCCGCGCTACAACGAGTACTATCAGGGCAAGTTCACTTTTGAACAAGGAGACATCATTGGCAAGAGCGGCCTTGAGGAAACCTGGGACACGGTTTTGCGCGGTCGCAGTGGCATCTCTTATGTGGAAGTCGATGCCCGCGGCCGCGAAGCACCCGGTGAAAAAAGCAACTATCTTGGTTTCAAGTCTTTGCCGGCGGTGCCGGGTCAGCATTTGGTTTTGACCATCGACAAAGACATGCAAGAGGCCGCGTACAAGGCCATGCAGCGGACCGATTCCATCGGACCGCGCATCGGTGGCGTGATTGTGATGCGTTCGAACGGCGAGATTCTCGCGTGGGTCAATACGCCGTCTTACGATCCCAATAATTTTTCCACTCATATCCCGCCACAGGTGTGGGCCCAGCTGATCAACGATCCGTTCCGGCCTCTGCGCAATAAGGTGATCCAAGATCACTTTTCACCGGGCTCTACGTTTAAGCCGATTGTAGCCTTGGCCGCGCTCACCGAAAAAGTAGTCACGCCCAATACCATGATCAGCGCGCCCGACACTCTGAAGTTTGGGCGACGCATCTATCACGAATCCCATCGTGCCGGCCGTGGCGCCATCAACATCGTGCAGGCGATCGAGATGTCGAGTAACGTGTTCTTTTACAAAATGGGAATCGCCCTCGGCATAGATCGCATAGCTCCTTACGCCAAACTTCTCGGCCTCGGCGCGAAGACCAATGTCACCTTGACTCATGAGGTATCGGGTTTGATTCCCAGCTCCGAGTGGAAATTAAAAAAACTCGGCGAAGAATGGCAGCCTGGTGAAAATCTTTCGTCGGCGATCGGCCAAGGCTACGTGCTCGTCACCGCTTTGCAGATGGCGATGGCCTACAACGCCATCGGTTTGGAAGGCCAAGTGTGGAAACCGTTTTTGATTAAGAAAATTCTCAACCAAGACAGTGAAACGGTGCAGGAGTTTGCACCGATTTTGCTCCGTGACGCCACCAAATCCAATGAGTTTGGCGTCACGATTTCGCCTGAGACCTTTAAAACCGTCAAAGAGGGAATGCGCCGAGTGGTCAGCGGTGGCGGCGGCACCGCGCGTGGTTCTAAACTTTTGGGCATCGAAATGGCGGGCAAAACCGGAACAACGCAAGTGCGTTCCTTTTCCGCCGACGAGATTTACAAGCGCTGCGACTCCCGCCCCATTTTCCAGCGTCATCATGGCTGGTTCGTGGCTTTTGCCCCCTATGAAAATCCGGAGATCACGATCGCGGTTTTAGCCCAGCACGCTTGCTCGGGAGCCGGGGGCGGTGCCCCAGTAGTGCACGATATTATGCAGGCGTACTTTGAAAAGTACCATCCCGACATGGTCAAGGCCGCGCAAGAGCGTTTGGTTAAAGCAAAAGCGCCCCCTAAGAGCAAGCCACAGCCGGTGTTTGAGGAGAACGAATAATGAAAATCGCTGGAGATATCCTCAGTTCCGGACTGCAAGTGGAAGAACGGCATTTGTTCTCACGCCTGGATTTGAATTTTGCTCTGGTGATTCTCGCGCTAAACTTAATTGGTTTGATTAACTTGTTTAGCGCCACCCACGGCCTGTTTTCCAAAGACAAGATGGATTTGTTTTGGATGCAGCTGGTATGGTTATGCGCCGGATGGATTATTTATATGGCCATAACCCTCATCGATTACAAAATCTTTATGCGTTTCGCCTACGTCCTGTATGGCCTCAATTTGGGCGCGCTCGTGGCGGTAACTCTGGTCGGTAAAAGTTCACTCGGCGCCACCCGCTGGCTCGATCTCGGATTCTTTCGCTATCAGCCCTCAGAGACGATGAAGCTGGTGTTGGTCATGGTGTTAGCCAAGATTTTTGCCAATCGTGACGCCAATTCGGGCATGGGGGTAATGCAGCTGGCGTGGCCCTCGTTGTTGGCGCTGATTCCATTTGTCCTAACGGTCAAACAACCAGATTTAGGTACCGCGCTCCTGCTCGCGGCGATCACCGGCAGCATGTTGATCTTTGTCGGCGTGAAGCGCGGTATTTTGATTTTTTCGGTGATCATGGCGGCCGTCGCGGCGCCGATTGTGTGGAACTTTGGACTCAAGGAATACCAGAAGAATCGCGTGCTTAC
>JANXMF010000128.1 GCA_025354795.1 Pseudobdellovibrionaceae bacterium | reverse complement strand
GCAAAGTCATTCTTACCATGGCATATACAGGTTGCAAATACACCTGCCCACTCACAGTTACAAAGCTTAAAGAAATCGAGGATTCGCTGGTCAGTAAAGGCGTTACAGATTTTAAAATAGTTTTGGCTTCCTTTGATCCGGTGCGCGACAATCCAGCACGGCTCTCCGCATACATGAAAGAGCGAAAACTCAGTAATCGGTGGGTACTTCTTTGCCCACACTCCGATAAGGACGTCCGAGAACTAGCGGCAATTATGGGTGTCACTTACGCCCGCGACAAGCAGGGCGACTTTTCTCACTCCAACGTCATCACATACATGGACCGCGAAGGTGTCATTCGAAACACTCTAGACGGATTGGGCGCCGATCCGAAGCCATTGGTGAGCGCGTTGACCGGAGGATAAGATGGAACGCGAGCCCTATCGAGCGCTTTTTCCTCTAGGATTGCTGTGGGGTGCCTCTGGAGTCGGCCTCTGGCTGATCTACTTTGCGGGTCTGATCTCAATTCCGATTGCTTCGCACGCTTTCATAATGATCTTTGGATTCTTTTTGTCGTTTGTTTCCGGCTTTTTAATGACCGCACTTCCAAAAATGACCGGGAGCTTTTCTGCAACTAAGTTTGAGCGTAGTTGTGCGGTAGCCCTCATCACGACCGGTGTAGGCTGCGCCGTCGGCGGCCATTTCGCAGCTGCATATGCCCTCAGTGTCGTACAGATTGGGTTTTTACTTTGGTTCGGGTTGCGGCGCCCGCATTCGAGAACTGGCGGGCGCGTCTCGGGATTTATCTTCATTCCGGCGGCATTGGCTTGGGCGGCTTTCGGCGGTTTCGTTCACGCGCTGGCGTTCGCTTCAATAGCATTGCCATCAATGCTTTTAGATTTTGGTCGCGTTGCAATTCAGGAAGCGTTTTTACTAAACTTGATTGTCGGAATTGGCGGGCGCCTGATTCCATTTCTGACTCGAGTTCAAAGCGCGGCGCCTCATGAAAAGGCCGCGGAATTAAAGCAACCGTATTGGGCGATTTTTGGCCTGCTAAACCTTTCGTTCTTTCTCGAGGGCGTAGGCGCTGTAAGGTCAAGCTGGGCGCTTCGCGCGGTTGTACTGTTTTTCGCCGCAGTTACCCTTTTTAAATTACACTCACGGCGCCCGGTTTCGAGTCACCTAGGCAATGGCCTCTTAGCTTCAATCGGCACGATGATTGTAGGCTATGCGCTTCTCGCATTTCTCCCGGGATATAAGATTGCCTTGCTTCATATTGTATTCATTGGCGGCTTCACCCTGGTTACGCTGATGGTCGCGACACGCGTGGTGCTCTCTCATGGTGGTTTTTCACTGGAAATTGAGCGCAAATCGGTTTTTGTTTTGGGCGCGGCGGTCCTGCTATTGGCCGCGGCTCTTTTTCGCGGTTTTTATTTTCTGCCCGTAGCTGCAACACTTTGGCTTGCGGCCGCAGTGTTTTGGTTTTTTGGGATAGGACGCAAGGTCTTCCAATGAGAGAATGTGATCCACGCGACGTTGTCCATCCCTGGCCAATTCCATTCTTGCCGCCAACCGTTCCAACGTCGCCGATCCCGATGTCTTTGAACCATCTTACAAACTTAAGTTCCTTCATGATTGCCCTCCCGGCTCCCAAACTGTTTCTTACCTATATGTGTTTTTGCGTGAACCTGATTATGTAGCTTGTTACCAGCTCCGAATTCTGAGATGTTTTGAAGCGTAATTGCTGCGATCTTTTCAAGAGCCTCTTTGGTCAAAAACGCCTGATGCGATGTCATGAGTACATTGGGAAAGCTCAACAACCGAGCAAGACCATCGTCCTTTAGAATCTGATCGGATAAGTCCTTGAAGAAAATTCCTTCTTCTTCTTCATATACGTCGAGCGCCGCTCCACCGATCTGGCCAGTTTTGAGGACTTCAATGAGAGCAACTGAATCAATCAGCTCGCCTCGACCCGTATTGAGTAGGATCACTTCACGCTTCATTTGAGCCAAGGCCGAAGCATTGATCATATGTCTGGTTTCAGGAAAAAGAGGCAAGTGCAGAGAAATAATATCTGATTTTTTATAGAGCTCCTCAAGTGACACGTCGGTGATGATGCCTTTGGAAGCCAGTTCTGCATTAGGCCTCGGATCAAACGCGAGTACGCGGCAGCCAAAGCCTTGCATGATCGTCGCAAATACCGAACCAATCCGCCCCGTGCCAACGACTCCCACGGTCTTACCGAACAAATCGAATCCCATCAGCCGTTCGAGCGAGAAATTCATCTCGCGAACCCTAGCGTAGGCCTTGTGGATCTTTCGATTGAGTGACAATAAAAGCCCGACCGCATGCTCAGCTACCGCATGCGGCGAATATGCTGGCACCCGGACCACTGTAATCCCAAGTCGATCGGCTGATTCGAGATCCACATTGTTGTATCCCGCGGACCGAAGCGCGATGAGTCGTACTCCGCCCTGTTTGAGCAATTGCAAAGTTACGCCATCGAGCTGATCACTGACGAAGCAGCAGACACACTCGAATCCTTTCGCAAGTGGCGCCGTTTGTTGATTCAGTGCCGGCTCAAAAAATGTCAGTTTAAACTGAGGCCGGGCATTTGCAGCAACAAAGAAGTCTTTTTCAAAATTATGGGTACTAAAAAATGCAATGTTCATAAACTCCCATCCGCAAGGTCATGTGGTTCGCCTTAGCCGTGGGCCCACATGATCGCTTAATCCACCACTTTCCGTTCTTTGTGATGTCGCTCAAAGCTCGCGCACGAACAATTCCGACTAAGTCACCCTTGACTAGAGTCACGCCCGCACTATTCATGGCGACGTCCGTTCCTGTGCCCATTGCGATACCGACCTGCGCTAGGGCTAACGCCGGAGCATCGTTGATTCCATCTCCTGCCATAGCAACGAAGCGGCCTTCTTTCTGATAAGATTTTACGATCTTGGCTTTTTTCTGCGGCAGAACATCGGCCATCACTTGATCGACGCCAACTTTTTTCCCAATTGCTTCCGCTGTTCTTTGGTTTTCTCCAGTGACCATCACGACTTTTATGCCAAGAGCTCTTAGGGATTTAATCGCAGCGACAGTTGTTTCTTTGATCGGGTCAATGACCCCAATAAAGCCCGCGAGTTTCCCATCAATCGTAACAAACATCACGGTTTGACCGTCACTTCTCAAGCGGTCCATTTCCACCGGGTCCTTGTCTAGCGTTTCAACGCCGAGCGTGCGGCACGAACTTGCTCAACCGGATCAGTTCATCCGAGTGGTCCGGTAACAGTCCCTTCGTGCTTTTTGACCTCATCCTTATGTCCCTACTCCCTACGGGTATATCTACCAGTCAGATCACTTCTTCTCAACGTGTAAGAGGTGCAAGTTCCAAGCCTTCAGCTGTGGCATACTCCCTGCTAGTAGTGGTTATGAAACGCGACGTGAGCCATGGGGCAATGATCGCAGCCAGTGGCGCGGGACATTTTGTCGGAACAAAAGCTAGAAAGCCCCAAGCGATTCGGCAAAGCTTAAGGAGACCCAAATGAATGAAAGCACAAGTTGTGAGCTTCACGACGCCGCGTTCATTGTCGCGCTCTTCGTAGTGATGTATGGCTTCCCACTTACGATTTATATCTTCTCGGGATGGCTTGCGCGGCACGACCCACAGATTGACTTTCTCTCCCACGACAGCGGCCATTTGCTCCACGATCTTCTCGGACTGACGGAAAGGAAGCGGCTGTTGAAGCGGAGTTTGGCTTACAAAACACCGAGGTTCATCCCTCACCTTGGCTCTTTTTTTGAGACCGAGCACGAAGCACAGAGCACTTAGCAAATGAAAATCGAATCCTTCGTCCATTCTTGTCTCGCCCTGCTTGAGCAGCCGCTTGAGGTCGTGGAGATCAAGGGACGAGGGCATCCAGATACGGTTTGCGATCTTATTTGTGAAAAAGTGTCGAGCGATCTTCTTCAGTTCTATCAGTCGCAATGCGGTCGTCCACTTCACTACAACGTGGACAAGGCTTTGCTGGTTGGTGGACGAGCTGCCCCAAAATTCGGCGGTGGCAGCATTCTTGAACCCGCAAAATTCTATCTAGGTGACCGAGCGACTAACGAATTTAAGGGGCGGCATCTTCCTCTACAAGAAATTGTCCGCTCATCTGTCGCAGGTTGGCTCGATGAAAACATCCGGTTCTTGCGTCTCGACTCAAACCTTCAGTTCTTCAATGAAATCAGACCGGGCTCTGAGTCACTCAGCGCCGTTGAGGAGCGCCATACATCGAACGACACTTCCGTTGGTGTTGGATCGTGGCCGCGCACCGCTCTTGAAAGCGCGGTGCTGAATCTTGAGCGGCATCTCAATTCTGAAAACTTCAAATCGAATCATCCGGAAACGGGGGAGGATATTAAGATCATGGGCGTGAGAACCGGCCATCAGGTCAAAGTTATTTGCGCTATTGCCTTCGTGGATCGCTATATCTCATCGCTTGCCTCCTATCTAGAAAACAAACGGACATTGGTGGCCGAGATCGATACGTATCTCAGTCAAAATTACAGCGAACTAAAATATTCGGTGGAAATAAACACGCTCGACAATCCTGGAAGGAATGAGGCTGGTCTTCACTTAACGGTAACTGGACTCTCTTCCGAGAACGGCGACAGCGGTCAGGTTGGTCGAGGCAATCGGGTTAATGGTGTCATCTCATTCATGAGGCCACAAACTATGGAGGCGTGGGCAGGGAAAAATCCAATTACTCACGTCGGCAAAATCTACAGCTTTGCGGCGCAAAATCTAGCCAAGCGCCTGTGCGGAGCCATCCCCGAAATTGCTCAAGCTGACGTCTTTCTGGTCGGACAGATCGGACGACCAGTAGAAGAACCGGCCCATGCCTATGCCAACATCGTCTGTCATGACAATTCAAAGGTGACCGGACTCACCGAGAAGGCAAATCACTTTCTCCGTAAAGAAATCGAGAAAGCCGATCTCTTTCAAGTCCGAAATCTAATGGGGGCCATATGAT
>JANXMF010000188.1 GCA_025354795.1 Pseudobdellovibrionaceae bacterium | reverse complement strand
GCTCGCAACAAGGTCATCAGAGAGGTGAATGGAAAATTCCTCAGCGCGCTGCGATTGATTGAAAAAGTGCACTTTCAAATGGTTGAGCACAGCCCCATCAGGAAGAGTTTGATAGGGGCTATCTTGAGCGCGCAATAGAGTGACTGAATAGGCAGTGTGGTCGAAAAATAGAATACCGAGTGTCAGGGCCATCAGCACAAATATTCCCATGTAGACCATCACCCGCGGCCGCCAAAGCTTTGGCCCCTGTCCCATGACGCTCTGATAGCGAATCAGATCGCGAGGTTTATTCACCCGCTTCATGATTGCATTGCAGGCATCGATACAAGCTGTGCAAGCAATGCACTCCATTTGCACGCCTTTGCGAATATCGATGGCGGCGGGGCAGACTTCTACGCAGCGGTTGCAGCTGACGCAGTCGCCGCGTTTGGCGGCCTCGGGTTGAGTGCCTTTGCGTGGTTCCCCACGTGCTTCATCATAGAGCACGGTGACTGAGTTGTCGTCCATGAGCACGGATTGAAATCTTCCATACGGACACATGATGGTACAAAACTGTTCGCGAAACCAACCGAAGTTAAAGAGAAGGATGGCCGTCACCGACGTCACGATTAAAAAATAAGTCCAATTGTCCTGTGGCGAGCCTTCGATCATCTCTAGCAATCGCGCGGAGCCCGTAAAATAGGCGATCAGGCTGTGGGCAATGAGGGAGCTCACCTCAAAGTACAAAAGCCATTTGAGGGTCGACTTATGCAGCCGCCTCATTGAAGGGCCGGCTTTTTGCGCTTTTCGCCGTTCAAGATAATCGCCTTCCACCCAGATTTCAATTTTGCGATAGAGGCCATCTATAAACACTGTTTGTGGACAAGCCCAACCGCACCACACCCGGCCCCAAACCGCCGTAACTAAAGCCAGGAGCACGGCCACCAGGGCTAAAACCAGAAAAACCAGCGGCGAATCATGGGCCATAAAAAGCTGGCCAAAAATCTCAAAATGTCGATGAGGAATGTCTAACCATACGGCTTGTAGGCCATTGATTTTAATCCAAGGCAACGCCAAAAAAACCACCAACAGAATGAAATTGACCCGGTTGCGGCGAGTGCGCAGCGGTCCCGTAACTTCGGCCGGAATCACAAAGCGTCTGCCGCCGAATTCGTCTAAGGTAGTGAGTCGGTCAGTTTGCAATCTTCTCCCCCTGCGGAGCCTTTGGATTGACCGGGTGACTGCCTTTTCGGCTAGCTACAAACACGGTCAAGGCGCGGATTTCCTCGTTCTGCAACTGGCTTTCCCAATTTGGCATGCCTTTGTCAGGGACGCCGGAGCGAATGATCAGTGCGATGTCAGTGAGCCGGCCTTGTCCATGAATCCAATATTCATCGGTCAAATTGGGACCGATAACGCCCTGAAGTTCAGGGCCGTGGCAAACCGCGCATTTCGCGCCAAAGAGATCATGGCCTCTGGATATGATTTCCGCCGAGCCGGCCAATTTCTGCAAATCCTCCTCCGTGTCGAGGCTTGCGGGGTGATTGTGCTGAAGTTGCTGAATCTGCGCCATGTCTTGGCTGAGTTCGGCTTTTTGATCCATTCCCCCACCAAATTCGTAGTGAATCCAGTAATGAAAGGCGAAGATGATGGTCGCAAAAAATGTAACCAGCCACCACGTCGGGAGGGGATTGTCGAACTCCCGAATGCCATCATAGTCGTGATCGGTGGTGGGTGTGTCTTGGTCCTCACTCATGGCTGATCTCCTCTTCGTGCAAGGGCATTTGCGCCATTTCATGCAAGTCTTGGCGGCTTAAAAAACTCCAAATGGTCACGGTTATGAAAGTTACAATGAAAAGGAGCATGCCCACGATACTCAGTGGAATTTCGGTAAAATGCCGAAGTCCTTCGCTGATCATTTGGGAGTCTCCTTTGCTTTTTGGCCGAGGGCTTGCAGATAAGCGATCATGGCGACGATCTCTTTTCGTTCCAAGCCGGACGGGCCACCTTGCGCCTCGAGGCTTTTGGCGATTTCTTTTGCCTGTTTTTCAGCGTGAATATCCGCATTGGCGACTTGATCGTCGCTATAGGGTGTACCCATGTTCTTAAGAACTGAAAATTTCTTTCGCAACACTAGAAAGTCCGTATCGTTGGTCGCGAGCCAAATGTAATTCGGCATGATCGATTGCGGGGTCACGACCCGGGGATTGAGCATGTGCCGGTAGTGCCAAAGGTCAGGATATTTTTTTCCGACGCGCGCGAGATCCGGGCCGGTCCGCTTCGAGCCCCATTGGAAGGGATGGTCATACATGGACTCCTCCGCGGTGGACGGACTGCCGTAGCGTAGAACTTCCGAAGCCAGCGGGCGAATCTGTTGCGAGTGGCAAAGATAGCACCCCTCGCGGATATAAAGATCGCGGCCGGCGAGTTCAAGCGGTGTGTAGGGCTCGACTTGCGCACTCGGCGGAAGGTATTTGTGAAGCGCAAGAGTCGGATAAATTTCAATGACCGAGCCGACAAGGACAGCCAGGAACGTGAGTACCGAAAAAACCGTCACCGCCCCCTCAAGCCCCCGATGTCCAGTCTCAACGGCCGTAACATCGCGAGTGTTCACCACCCGCACTTTTTCTGGAACGCTTACCGGAGCGCCTTTAATCGTGCGATAGAGATTGTAAACCATTAGTAAAAAACCGGCGAGGTAGAGTATCCCGCCAAAAGCCCGTACCCAATAGAGGGGAAGGATGCGGGTCACGGTTTCAATAAAATCGGGATACATCAGGCGCCCATCGGGAGTCATCGCCTGCCACATAAGCCCCTGAGTGATGCCCGCAACCACCATCGACAAATAGTAGGCAATCGTGCCGAGAAATCCGGTCCAAAAATGCGCGGTGGCGAGTTTTACCGAATAGAGTTCGGTTTTCCATAGGCGAGGCACGAGATAGTAGAGCATACCGAAAATCATAAAGCCGTTCCAACCCAGGGTGCCGCCGTGCACGTGGCCAACGATCCAATCCGTGTAGTGCCCCACACTGCTGACAGACTTTATGGAGAGCAGCGGACCTTCAAATGTGGCCATTCCGTAAAAGGTCACGGCCGTGGCGAAAAACTTAATGATCGGATCGGTGCGCAGAAGATGCCAGGCCCCGCGCAGCGTGAGTAAGCCGTTGATCATTCCACCCCACGAAGGCGCCCATAGCATAATCGAAAACACCATGCCGAGCGTCTGAGCCCACTCGGGCAGTGAAGTGTAAAGCAGATGATGGGGGCCCGCCCAAATATAAATAAACACCAGTGCCCAAAAATGAATGATCGAGAGCCGGTAGGAGTAAACCGGCCGGTTCGCGGCTTTAGGTAAATAGTAGTACATGAGCCCTAGGAAAGGTGTGGTGAGAAAAAAGGCGACGGCATTGTGGCCGTACCACCACTGCACCATTGCATCTTGAATGCCCGCGTAGACCGGATAACTCTTGAATGCGGAGACTGGAATTTCTGCGGAGTTGATCACATGCAGGAGCGCGACCGTAATGATCGTGGCGATGTAAAACCACAGCGCCACATACATGTGCTTTTCGCGGCGCTTGGCAAGGGTGCCGAAGAAATTTACAGCGAACACCACCCAAATCAGCGTGATGGCAATGTCGATGGGCCATTCCAACTCCGCATATTCTTTGCCATGTGAGTAGCCAAGCGGAAGGGTGATGGCTGCGGCCACAATAATTGCCTGCCATCCCCAAAAATGAACGCGGCTTAAGAAATCTGAAAAGAGCCGGGCCTTTAATAGACGCTGCGAGGAGTGATAAATTCCCGCAAAGATGGCGTTGCCGGCAAAGGCAAAGATCGCCGCATTGGTATGAAGCGGGCGGAGCCTTCCGAAGGAGAGCCACTCCGAGTTCAAGTTCATGGGCCAGAAGGCCAGCTGTAAGGCCACCATCACGCCAGCAGCCAGGGCCACCCCGGCAAAGACTAGCGTGGCCAAAATAAATTTTTTGACGATGTCGTCGTCGTAGTAAATGTCTTCGACCAAAGAATTCACGGCTTTCATGGTTGTTCCTCTCCCTCGTCTAAAATGCGGTAGGCTGGTGTTTCGGTATCATCGAGTTGGCCGGATCTCACGCTCCAAATAAATCCGGCAATAAAGCCAAATCCGAGCAGCAGTGACAGCGGAATCATTAAATAAAGAATGTTCATTGGCGGCTCCGCAGCCAGGTGTTGAGCAAGATTAAACCGCTGCTGATGGGCATAAGAATCGCTGCCACGAAGGGATTGATATAGCCTAAGAGCGCTAGGCTTCCGGCGCTAACATTATAAATTAGCGAGATCAGCAGGTTTTGCCGGATCAAAGCATAGGCCGTTTCACTGACATCGAGGAGCGCGGCAACACCTTGAATTCCCGGCTCGACGAGATAAACTGCGGCGCTCTTGAGCGCCGCTTCAACGCCGCCTGAAACGGCGACTCCGACCGTCGCACGCATCATAGCCAGGCTGTCGTTTACGCCGTCTCCAACCATCATCGCGGGAGCGTAGCGTGTAACCAAATGGGCTTTGTCGATAGGGCTAAGCTCGGCAAAAATTTCTTCCGGCTGAAAGCCAAGCGCTTGCCCGGTCTTTGTGGCGATAGCGCGTCTATCACCCGAGAGAAGAATGGGCTTATAGCCCCGTAGCCGCAAATGCTCGAGAGTCGCTTTGCTGGTTGGCTTTAGGGTCGAGGAAAAATGAAAATCTCTTTGCCAGTGACCGTCTTCAAAAAGCGCGCAGGAGGTTTCATTGGAGGAGCACAAGTGTTTTCTCAGTTCATAGTTTTTGCCGAAGATACGGCCCACAACACCGACCCCAGGAAGCTCTTGAAAATCTTCGACTGCCGGAAGGTCTTCGAACGGCGAAAATGCCTTGCGAAAGGCAAAGGCCATGGGATGAAGAGACGCGTTCTCCAAACTTAGAATGATCTTCTGTTGCAGCGGCGAAATTTCCGCAGGCTTGTCAAGGAGGCAGCTTTCCAGGTCGGTTAAAGTTCCGGTTTTATCGAAACAGAGAGTTTTGACCTGTTGTGCGGCTGCAAAAACTTTAGCATCGCGGGTGATCAAACCGAGTTGCCGCGCTCTTTTGAGGGAAAAAGCTAGGGCTAGCGGAGTGCCAAAGGCCATGGCACAAGGGCAGGCCACGATGAGCAGCGAGATTGCGCGGCGAAGGGCCTCGACAGCAGAAACAGGCCAGTAGAAAATAAGAAAAGTGATCGCGCAAAGAAACACAGTTCCCAGCAGCCATTGGGCGAGGCGATCAGAGATTTGTACGGTCTGGTTGTCACTGAGCGAGAATTTTTGCACTTGCTGCAAGATTTTTCCAAAGCCTGTCTCACTGAGCATTTTTCGCGCGGTCAACCGCGCCTCGGGGGAGATCAATCGAGCCCCGGCAGGTATCACAGCGCCTTTTAAAAAAAGTTTGGGTTTTGCCTCACCGGAGAGCCACGCCAAGCTGAAGTACGCCTGAGGTGATTGCAACTCCCCATCGGCGGGAAGTGTTTCCGACTCCGTTACCAAAAAACTGTCACCAATTCGCAAGTTCTCTAGAGTTCGCCATTCGAAGCCAACCATGGCAAGAATTCGTACCCGCCCGAGCGCAAGTCCTTCCATGAGTTCGCTCGCGGAAAGGAATTTTCGTTGCAGACGTTTTTGCACTAGGCGGGCCAGGAGAATAAGAAACAAAAAGCCGCTAAGCGAATCAAAGTAAATATCTGAACGGCCTTGAATGAGTTCAAAGCTCGAAAAACCAAAGCCCAAAAGCGAGGCCACCGCCATAGGCAAGTCGATCGAAATTCGCATTTGTCTTAGTGCCTGCCAGGCGCCACGGTAAAATGGCCAGGCCACATAGGTAACGACGGGAAGATAGAGTAAAAAACTCAGACCTGCGAACAAGGCAAATGGTCCACCGAAGTAAGTGGCAAACGCAAACGTCATTATATTCCCGGCGCAGCCGGCGGCGGCGGCTAAGCGCATCAGATCGCTGCGATCTTCGCGTCTTTGCAGCGTAAAAAAGTCGTCTTCCTTGGCTAGCGGAATGGGCCGAAAGCCTTGCTGTTCGATCGCGCTGGCGACAGTTGAAAATGCCAGCAGCGAAGGATCGACTTCAACATGAACTAGACTTTTTCCCATCTCCACGCGCAGGCGGCGTAAGCCTGCGAGCGTGCCCACCATGCCTTCCAATTTACGCACACATTTTTCGCAGCGGATTCCCTCCACGTAAAAGTTCATCGCTGCGGAGTCGACGGCATACTTCGTCTTAAATTCGTCCTGATCCAAAAATGAGAAATCCACCGGCTGCGGCAGAGTCATTCTAATTGTGCTCATAGTTTCCTTTGAGTATGCGAGCCCAATGCCAAAGTAGGGAGCGAATGAATGCGTGGTAGACAAAGACGGCCGAGACAAATTGTCTCGGCAGAATTCCGATGGGATCTATTGGCCAATGCGTATCAGAATGTAAAGAAACTCTTGGCCGTTCAGATCCATATGAAGACTCAGTTGGTCTTTGGTCAGGGTCACTTGATTTTGCGTCATTCGGCCCATTTGCATATCCGAATCTTGCCCGCAAGAGGAGTCGTTGGCTGGATTGAGCCAAGTCGTCGTTTGGATGAGAACGTCGCCTTGAAGGCTCCAGGTTCCTTTGCGTTCGCAAAATCCGTTTTCATTGTCACGTTTCCAATAGAGTCGTGCCGTATTGTCCGCGTTGAAAGTGAAAGTGAGTTTCAAATCCGGGTTGGGATTGGGATATCGATGTCCCTGATAAAAAAAACCATCGTAGCGCCAATTGCCCTGAAGATCATTGGCGAGATCTGCCTGGGCTCCGGTTCCAACGAGCAATGCGGAAAATAGCAATACTATGAATTTCATAGCCAACCACGCGCATGCAAAATTGTTTCGACGACTTCTGATTCTTTTGCTGGAGCTAGCTTGAGCCAAGAATGAAACTGCGTCGCGACATCGGCAAAATTAGAAGAGGGCACCAGATGTGCGAGCAAATAAATCGTAAGTGCCTCAGCCGCCGCTTGCCCGGCGGTTTTTTTAATCTCCCACATTGCACCACTCAAAATAAGGCTGTCATGGTAGAGGCCACCAGTCTTGTCTCCCCATTTCATCTGATTGTCCAGAGTGCGTTGATAGGGTGCCGGTTTGTAGGAAGTCTCGCCCATCAACGGCGAATCCAATTGAAGCGCTGTCAAAGTATCGGCCAAAGCTTCTTGCAAACTTCCGCCTTCACCCGATCCAAGCGGCAAGTGGGTCAGGGCGTCGATCACACCGTGCATGGTTTCGTGAATGACAATCGAGGGGTCCCAAGCCATGTGGGAAAAGGTGACGTCGTCGCCCGCGCCAATCCGGACTTCCTTATTGAAGTAAAACGCAACACTACTTTTGTTTGGAAAACCCACTTGCGTGCGCAGTTTCAAGCCCTGCATTTGAAACTTCAAATGCTGAGCCACCCATTCCAGCGCCTTGGTGGAATAGTAATAAGCTTGGAGCATATCAAACTGATCGGCACCGGGCGCAGCCTGCTGCAGTTGACTGAGATTGGTAAACGCCACCCCCGCATCCGAGTTCACTTCAAGCTCTGAACTCGACAGATAGTTGGGATCCGTGGACACCAACACCGTCACCGGGGCTAGGGTGGAGAGATTAGGTCCCTTGCCATAGAGCGTGGCTCGCTGACTTTGCATCGTGAGTGAGGCTCCGGCCAAGTCAGTGGAAATTAGTTTTCCACGGCTGTTCATCACGATTTCAAAGGCTTCACCGAGTGGCCTTTCACAGGTCCGCTTGAACACCAGGGTCCAAGTCCGCTTCCAGCGCAGCTCATTGGAGAGAGCTCCGGTGAGTTTGCAATCCAGTGACTTTTGCAGCGCTTCCATCCGGCCGCTGACTTTGGACTTTTGTTCCAGTTCCCGGCGCACGGATTTTATCGATGGTAAGTTTTCACTGCTGAGAAATTTAGTTTTGGCCCAAGTCGGCTGGCCGTCTTGACTAAGCCTTTTTATATAGCTTCCTTGAACAGGCACGCCTTCAATGACTTGCTCGCGAATGGCGACTTGCTGCGAGCCCAGTCGGGCATTCGCGCGATCTTCGCTGAGCGCCGGAGGCTCGGGCATCGCTTCGCCGCTCTCACTTGTCCATTCGGAATTTGACCAGGTCGGTGACTTCGAGCACGAGGGGAGGGAGAGTGCAAGCCCTCCCAGCCCCACCACCACGAGAATCATCGAGCCAAACGCTGCATTGCTCACGTTTCTACTCCACAGTTAAAGTCTTCTCGAAATACGTGCCATCGCCGTTCATAAAACGAACGGTGTGCTCACCAGTATGCAAGCGGCCGAGGCTGACTTCCTTTTGGAACGGAATCATGACCATCAGACACATTGTATTCATCGTCACATCCGCGGCGCCTTTCACTTCATGCATGAATGCCGACGTGTGGGCAACGTTGCCATGTGACCAACGATAGCAGCTGTTGGGAAACATTCCGCTCACCACAACAAACGCGTCGGTCGCGGAGCTAAATCCCCCTGGAATGTAGGCCTCACTGAGTCCGATCGTTACCTCTTTGGTTGCCGGAGTGGCACCGGCCAAAGCACTTGCAGTCAGTGACACGGCCGCGAACAAGACGAGACTGGAAATTACATTTTTCATTTGATCCCCCTACGGATTTTTTTCAACCGTCATTGGTTGTTGCGATGAGAATGTTACAATCGGTGTGCCAGGCTCAATGGCCAGTTAACGTCTCCAATTGAGCCAATTCGACTCATGGGCCGAGATGCCACACCGCGCGCCCGCGCCAACTTGTCTCGTGCGTTTAAAAAGTTGTAATCGGTTTCGACTACCTACGCAAATTGAGGGCGAAAGATTAAGGGGCAGGGGGATTAGATAAAAATCCCCAAGCCTTTCGCGCATTGGATCCATCGGTGATCTGCATCAACGAGGCGAGCGGGCTTCATCAGGTCGGCTAGAGGAGCGCGCGACACGCGGCCCTCACGGAAAACGACTGCTTGTCCCCACTTTTTGTCTAAGGCCATGCGGGCGGCCTCTACCCCCATAAAAAGGGTTAAAAAACGATCCGTGGTTGTCGGGTGTCGAGCACGTTGAAGGTGCCCGAGAACTACATGACGAGCCTCCCACCCAGTTTCTGATTCCAGCCAGCGCGCAAGCGATAGGGCCGCTCCACCATAGCGCTCGCGTTGCGGAGAATCAGGAACTTCAAACGCGATTTGCGGTGCTTCATTCTTCGCACTCGCGCCTTCCGCGATCACGATCATTAATTCGCGTCGGCCTGAGGTCTGTTTGGCGCGCACAAATTTTAAGAGTTTCGTGCGCTCAAAGGGCCGTTCAGGGATAAGGATAATATCAGCATAGGAGGCAATTCCCCCTCCTAAGGCAATCCAGCCCGCCGTTCGGCCCATGGTTTCGATGACAAATAGGCGCTTATGAGATTCGGCGGTGAAACGAAGAGCATCAACGCTTTCGGCAACTGCTGCGCACGCAGTGTCGTAACCGAAGGTCACCTCCGTGCCGGACAAATCGTTATCGATCGTCTTTGGTACTCCAATCAGATTTAGTTCACCGCATACTCGATAGAGGCCGGCAAACGTTCCATCCCCGCCGCATGCGATAAGGCCGTCGAGCCGAAGACTTTCCAACTTCGCCTTGAATTCGGCCTCGCGTCCATCGATCTTTGAGCGATTGGAAGAGCCTAAAAGTGTGCCGGCTCGAGCATGAGCATTTTGCACAAGACCCAATGTCAATGGGACCGTTCGATGTTCGAAAACACCTTCGAATCCATCACAGATTCCGATGACTTCGCATCCATTTTGCAAAAGTACGCGGGCGCTGGCCTCGAGAATTCCATTGAGTCCGGGGGCATCCCCCCCTCCGGTGAGTATTCCTATGCGCAATTTTATGCCTCCCTTGATTTTAACCTTTTCAAATCTTAACGGCCTATACTGGCAGACTGCGGGATGTAGGACAATGACCAGTCAGGTCTATAATGAAAGGATTAACTTAAATAATGACACCAACTTCAATCTTTGGGTCCAATTGATTGATTTTGAAGTCCGGCATGACGGCAATCCCATAAAGTCCGCCAAAGAATCCAAGAACAACCGCTCCCCTTAGATCCATGCTTTTCGAAGCAGCCACATTTTCATGGCTTGGGTGAGCACGACATAGCAAAGTAAAGTGACTAAGAGTATGGGCCAGTAAATTAGTGGCAGCGGAACGAAACCTAGGGCTTGGGCCACCGGCGAAAACGGAAGCCACATGGCAACAGCCATGACGATGACGGTCGTAAGCGTGAGCTGCCAGCTCGCTCGGCTCTTAATGAACGGAATCTGATTCGTTCGGATGACGTGAATGATAAGTGTCTGCGTGATGAGCGATTCGACAAACCACCCGGTCTGGAAGAGCGCCGCGCGTGCGGGGTCCCAGCACCCGAAGACATAGAGCATCACGAAAAAGGTGGTGTAATCAAAAATTGAACTAATGGGACCAATGAACAGCACGAATTTTCTGATGTCGCCCATGTGCCACGGACGGGGTTTGGCGGTCGCGTCCGCACCAACGGTGTCCGTCGGAATTGGGACCTGGGAGAAGTCATAGAGCAGGTTGTTCGTCAGCACCTGGATAGGTAGCATCGGCACAAACGGTAGAAACGCGCTAGCACCCAGCACGCTGAACATGTTTCCAAAGTTTGAGCTGGCGCCCATGCGGACGTATTTGAGGATATTCACAAACACTTTGCGCCCCTCGATGACGCCCGCGTCAAGCACCATTAGATCTTTCTCGAGTAAGATAACCGAGGCGGCGGCCTTGGCGATATCCACTGCGGAATCAACGGATATGCCCACGTCTGCCACATGCAATGCTGGCGAGTCATTGATGCCGTCGCCGATAAAGCCGACCACGTGCCCCTTATGTTGGAGGGCGCGGATGATCCGTTGCTTTTGCGCGGGCGACAGTCGCGCGAATATGTGGGTGTTCTCGACCGCTTCAGCAAGCTCAATGTCGGTCATGCCTTCAACCTTGCTGCCTAAGAGAATATCCTCAGTAGTAAGCCCCACCTCGCGGCATACTTTTCGGGTCACGAGGTCGTTGTCACCAGTGAGCACTTTCACCGTGATGCCATGATCCTGAAGCGCTTGAATCGCCTTGCGGGCCGAGTCCTTCGGCGGATCGAGGAAAGCGACGTAACCTTTAAGAGTCAAATCGGACTCATCATTCCTTGTAATCTGTGGCCGTGTAGCGAGGTGTTTGTAGGCAAGTGCCAGGACGCGGAAGCCATCGCCACTCAGTAATTCATATTGTTTTGTCAATTCAGTGCAATGTTCTTGTTCAAAAGGAAGAATCTTGCCGTCTAGTTCATAGAATTTGCAACGCGCAAACACGGCCTCGGGCGCACCCTTGGTCAAAAGCTGATGATCTTTGTCTGGTTTCTCTACCACGACCGACATCATCCGGCGGACGAAGTCGAAGGGTATCTCATCCACCTTGCGATAGCCGGTGATAAGTTCCTTGTGTGCGTCGCGATGACTTAGGACCGCGCGATCGAGAACGTTTTTTAAGCCCGTCTGAAAATGCGCTATAAGAAAAGCATCGAGCAGCACCTCCGCGCTTTCTTTTTGCATCACATCGCAATGTCGCTCAAGGATCACTTGATCCATAGTCAGAGTGCCCGTCTTGTCGGTACAAAGCACATCCATCGCGCCGAAGTTTTGAATCGCGTTGAGCTGCTTGACGATGACCTTATGCTTCGACATCGCGAGCGCGCCCTTTGAAAGGCACACGGAAACAATCATCGGCAACATCTCAGGCGTCAAGCCAACAGCAACTGCCAGCGCGAAGAAGAAGGCCTCATGCCAATTGTGTTTGGTAAGCCCATTGATAAGGAATACCAGAGGCACCATGACCAACATGAATTGGATCATGAGCCAGGTAAAATGGGTCATGCCTTTGTCAAAGCTTGTCTCGATTGGCTCCCCGACGATGCTGCTCGCCATGCTGCCGAAATAAGTCTCGGCACCCGTAGCGACAACGATCGCGGTTGCCGCTCCGCTTTCGACACTCGTGCCGAGAAAGCAGATATTTGCAAACTCAAGTGGTGAGATTCCAGTGCGTTTTTCCTCGGTATCGAATTTCTCTACTGGAAGAGACTCTCCAGTGAGCGTGGCTTGCGTGATGAACAGGTCTTTCGAAGCAACGATCCGCATATCGGCGGGGATCATGTCACCTGCGGAGAGCGTCACCAGATCACCGATTACTAACTGCTTGAGCGCGATCTCTTCAGATTTTCCATTGCGTATCACGGCGGTGGTTACGGTGATCATCGCCTTCAGTTTTGCGGCCGCCGCATCCGCACGAGCCTCTTGAACGAACCGAAGTAAAACGCCTAACACTACCATCAGCGCCATCACCGTGGCCGCCCGCACATCACCGGTGGCAAACGAAATGGCGGCAAGCACGATGAGCAATATGACGAGCGGGTTGCGGGTCGCCGTAAGCAGGTGCCACGGCCAACTGCGATGTTTGTCTTCGGCGATAACGTTTGGCCCTAAGTCATTCAGACGTTTCAAGGCATCTGCTTCGCCTAAACCCTCCGGCGAAGCCTTCATCCGTACATAAACTTCGCCTTTCTCCAGCCGTGCCACTTCATCGAGTATTGGGGAAAAATGGATAGCGCTCCCTGTGCGACTGACTTTCGTTGCTAAGAATTGACGCTGAGTGAGCATAATTTCTTTCTATACCACACGACTGGGACGGGCCCGCGTTCAAAAAACATTTTCTCCGCGTTGTGAGGATGAATAAGGATAACTTCTTGCAAACGTTCTGCCTGTTTCGCTAACTCTTACAGTTCACTAGGCCGTCCGCAAAAACGCCCCGTAGATTTCAAATTCACTTTTTCGCTTTGGCTTTTCCTTTTGCCTTCGCTTGCTTCATCATTTTCTGACAGTCGCCCTCAGTGGTCGATATGCGCATGTGTAAGAACAATCGCGTCGATGGTCTTCGGATCAATTGGAAAGCAGTCCCAGTTCTTGAGGCGCAACTGTTTGAGCCCTGAAAAACTCCGCAGTCGATAAGAATCTGGCGATTTTGAAAAGTCAAAAGATACTTGGACCCGGTTACCGTACC
>JANXMF010000115.1 GCA_025354795.1 Pseudobdellovibrionaceae bacterium | reverse complement strand
GAGGCTGCTGTTCGCAAAACCGGAAATGAACCCGCAATTGTTTCAACCATCGAAGAAGCCAGGGTTTTGATCGCCGCAAAAAAATTCGACATGATTATTTGCGACGTTGGAATGGAAGATGGATCATGCGAACAATTTGTTGAGGAGACGCATACGCTAAATTCGGCCTTGCCAATAATTCTTTTTGCAGATCCCTACCGCCGTCCTTTTTCTTCACCGCTCCGGGACGACAACTGTTTTCAAGTGAAGCGTTTCAACTTCAAGCAGTTGGCTGATGTTGTGAGTGCTCTCTTTGATGGTTCCATTTCGATTGGTGAAAGCTGAAAGAGTTCACCAATTCAGCCGCCGAGAACACTCTTGCATTGAACTGCATTTTGTATCGACGATTTGGGGATTAGAGAGACGCCGATTTCAATTCGCTCGATCCACATTGATTTGATCTTGTTGTTTTCGATCAGATACGTGACCACCGCGCGGCGGCTGCCGGATTCGTTAGTCTTCTCTTCAAGAAGGAGGACATACGGCGGCGATTCGAATTGGTCGACAATGTGAACGCGCTCCACTTTGCCAGAATCGAAGTCGGGTTTAATATGAGGGAGTAATGCAGCCTTGGAGTCGAAAATCAGATCGTTGGCTGTCTGTGAATAGACTTTTACGTCGTCACGATAGTACGATAGAAAGTCGTCCAGATTTCCTTTATTCCAGGCCGTAACTTGCGCCAAAATCAGTTCGAGCAGCATACCTACCTCAACTCTCTATATTGAAAAGACTTTCGAGAACATTGCAACCTAGAGACCAATTCTTAGAGGCCGGAAAACCTTGACAGTAGCGGCTCCTGGGCTCCTTTCGCTCCCATCCTCTCCATATCCATGTAAATCATTCATGGATTTGATGAGTTGTTAGACAGCTTCCAGAAAGTTGGAAGGATGCCTGAAAATAGAATTTGGCATTGATATACAACAGGTTAGGTTTCGGATGAGTGACTCGACTTCCAGAAAGTTGGAAGCCGATCCGTTTTTCTACAAACAAACAAATCCTATATGATTTCAAGAGCTTTCCCTACGCCATTACCGTTCCGGTGGTTCTCTATTCCAACTTTCTGGAAGTGAACGGTGTCCTTACGGCCCTGAAAGTAAGGGAGTTTTCAACCGTGGCCGCGCCAGGTGCCTATAAAAGCGGCAATGGAGCTGCTTAAATAGTTGGCTCTATGTTTGCTGTAGTGCCTCATCGACTCTGGCGCAAGCGTAAGGAAAAGCTTATGAAACCAACGATTTTGGCTATCGACAACGATCACCTTGTCCTGATGACCCTGAAGACAATCTTCAGGGACGAGGCCATCGAGGTGCAGACGGCAACATCGGGTGAGCAAGGGCTGGCGCTCTTCAAGCAGAACCCTCGCATGTATCCGATCGTTATCTTGGACTATGAGATGACGAAAGATTCAGTAGGCGTAAATGGCGACGTGGTGGCGCGTGCGCTGAAGGCCATACAGCCAGATGTTCGGATCATCATGCTATCGGGGTCGGAGATCCCAGAAGTAATTCGCGCATGTTTCGATGCTGGTGCCGAAGAATTCGTCGTGAAAGCTTCGAACTCCGATCACCGCCTCGTTAGCATGATTAAATCCATATTCGTGGCAACGGAGACCAGTCCCGAGGAGCCCGAAGCCCAGCGTGAAGCAAAGATTTCAAGTGTATTGAAAATGGTTGGTCGCTCTAGTGAATTGGCAAAAGTGGCAGAACTTATTTATAAGTTTGCCGCGTATGACGAACCAGTTCTCATTCTTGGTGAGTCAGGCGTCGGAAAAGAGGGTGTCGCAAAAGCTGTACATGAAAATTCGACTCGCAGAGGAAAGAGCTTTGTCGCGATTAACTGCGCAGCATTCGGTCGAGACGTATTGGAAAGCGAACTTTTCGGCCACGAGCGCGGTTCATTTACGGGTGCGATCACCAAAAAGATAGGGCTCTTTGAGCGCGCCTCGGGCGGAACGATATTTCTCGACGAGATTGGCGATATGCCGCTCGAACTTCAGGTGAAGATTTTGCGAGCGTTGCAAGAGAAGACAATCCAGCCTGTAGGTGGAGTTCCCAAAAAAGTTGATTTCAGAATCGTGGCCGCCACTCACAGAAATCTGAAGAAGGCTTCCGAGCAAGGCGAATTCCGGCACGATCTCTACTACCGGCTTAAATATCTCACTGTGGAAGTACCACCCCTTCGCGAGCGCCCGGAAGATATTGAGCCACTCGTAAGGCATTTCCTTGGTCAGATGCAGGAGAAATCAAAAATTACGAAATGTATTTCAGACGGAGCAATGCGAAAGCTCAAGAGCCACAACTGGCCGGGCAACGTCCGCGATCTCGAAGCTGTGGTGAAAAAGGCCTTCGCTCTCGCCGACGATAAGATTACTCCCGAAGTGCTTCGTGAGGAGCTGGGCGACTGCATCACATCGGAACTCGGCGCCATCAAAGCGCGCGGCGATCTGATTTCCTATGCTGAATATCTAAGGATCGCAGAGGATGTAGAAAAATGGCTACTAGTTCGCGCGATGAATCTCACGGGAAACGTGAAAAGTTCGGCGGCTAAGTTATTGGGGATGAACCACAACACGATGAACAACCGCAGAATACATTTGGGTATCGAAACGGCAATAACGCTAAAAAAAGGAGGTATGAAGTGAAACGAGAAACTACAGTGATACTGGCTGCGTTGGGGGCAATTCCATTGAATGCTCTAGCGCAAGACGTAGTGGTCCAATCGCAACAGGCATTGGCCCTGAACGAAAGAACCATTTCGATTGTTCAGTCGCTAATCGCAAACAATGCACTCTATGCAAATCGGGAAGGAACTGAACTCCGCGTGCGTGCGTCTGCGCTAGACGACGAGATGCTGGCAGGACTCTCTCAGTCTGGTCAAGCAAAGGTTGATGAGGCTTCGGGCGACTATGTGATGGATTCGAAGTTTGCGGCAGCTCTCGCAGGCTCCAGAATTCTACAGAGCAGATCGCCACAAACTGTTTCGGATGTTCTGTTGCTCCTAAAACTAGAGCAGGACTTAAAATCTGAAATGGGTGTCGAACTCGCATCGTTCCACTCGACCCCGTTCTTTTAAGCAGTTTGGAGTAGCGATGCGAGACGCGCAGAAACCAAAACTTTTCATGAAGATGTGGATCAGGGGCAAGATTCTGATTCTCGCCTCTGTTCTTTCTTTAGGAGTTTCCAAGGTGAATGCGTCAACAATCAACTCGCAGGATAAAAAGCAGACCCTGCACGTACTCATTAACGGCAATGGATTGCCGGTATTTGCTGACGATGGTCCGGTTCAAGGATTAGAAACCGTTCTGGCAGCAATTTTAGGACAGCTCGTCTATTCGTCTGGGTCTCTTGAGCTGAGGGCGGGATTGCTAAGTCGATTCCATTGGGATTACGAAAAAAATTGGTATGTGCTGGAGCTTCGAGAGGGCCTCGTATTCCATAATGGAAGAAAAGCGACCTCTGAAGACCTTGAGTTTTCACTTTTGCGCGGGCTACTCTCGAAGAAGGGCTCTTGGTTCAAGCCGTTTTTTGCAAACGTCCAAGGCATAGCGGCAGTAGAGGGAAAACGAGTGTAGCAATCCGGAATGATTTCCGGAATTCGCATTCTTGATTCTAGGAAGCTGGCCATAAAGCTGGATGCTCCGAATCCTTCTTTTTTGCACTCGCTCGCGCGGAGCTACTTCTCGCTTGTTCCTCGGGAAGCGCTAGAGCCTGATTACATAACGTGGAAACGATATCCTGTGGGCGCTGGGGTATACAAGGTCGTGAATTGCACTTCCGACAATTCGAAAATCACGTTAAAAAAAGTGACTAACGCCAATTCCGGGGCCGATGAAATTATTGTCTCCTCAAAGGGAAATCCTCAAGAAAGTGAGCTTGTAATCGGAGTTCCGATTGACGGCACAAGTCTTGGCCTTGAGTCTTCCTCCTCGGCAACATCAGTTACGGGCGTATACTTCAATTTCGAAAACGATCTGGGGCGACAACTTGCATTTCGAAAGGCCGTTTCTCTTGCGATTGCCAGAGGGCCACTCGTCAAAGGTGTTCCGTCTTACGCTGAGGTCAATGAGCTACTGGCCTCTCAATTCTGGGGCCGCGCCGAAATGAAAGAACAGCGCAATATTAAAGCTGCGCGACACGAGCTATCGAAGATAAAAGCAAAATTGCCCAAGGAAGCACTTCGGATTCCGGTTTTCAATAGTGAATTCGGAAACGGCAAATTCGGAAATTACATCGGTGTTCTAGCTACTCAGCTCCTAGAGCTTGGGCTCAAGGTTGAATTCTATAAGAGCGATAAGAAGTTTTTTGACAAGTCAGATCGTGTGACGCCATTTCGGATAATCTCGCTCGGAGCCGATGTCGCCGATCCACTGGTGCTCTTTGGTTTATTTCGCAGGGGAAGCCCAATGACGCCGCACTTTCCAGTGGGCGATGTGAAGTTTGAAAAACTCTATGAGAAGGCGTCCAAAGCGGCTGCACTTGATGCGAAAGTTATGGCTACCAAAGACTTGTCAAAATATTTTTTGGCCGACGTGTACGTGGTTCCGCTTTTTGAGCGACGCGGTATTATTGGAGTGAATCGTGCAAAGATTAAAAGTCTAGGAACTCAAACTGGAAGCCTAGCCCTGCATCTCGATCAAGTGGTGATGCAATGACCGCGATACCTGCCCTGGCTCAAAACGCATGGACGCTTGGAAAATTGGGGGCGGTTCGTCTGCGCCTGCTCACTGATCGACTTCACCAAAAAACTCTTGAGGCCGATCGAGCGCGTGGTTTCGATGCATACGAATATCTTCCCTGGCTCTGCTGTCCGATTAGGGCCGATCGCATCGACTGTCGCGGTAAATTAGAAGCTGACGGCCGAATTTTGACCGACGAGGAAGTGTTGCGCAGACTCAGGAAAGCTTATTGGGGCGGTCGGCAAGCGCCCCTTGGTGAAATTTCGATTTCATCGAAGTGCATGACGATCGACGTTCGCTCGGGAAATCGGGATATGAAAGCGATCAGAAACGCAGTTAAACTGGTAACGACCACGGACGATTCCTGGCGCGACCGATTTGATTCTCTTGTGAAAGTGGTTGTTCCGTTAAAAACCATCGGAATGAAAGTGCGCGAAGGTGGCGTCGGATTTAGTTCTCATTTAGCTAGAGGAGCCGTATTTCTTTCTATTCCACGGTTGCTTGAGTTTCGCGATCTTGAACTCTCAATTAATCTCGCTCATGAAATGGGCCACCCAGCGCTAATGGTGCTACAAGCCGCCGACCGAATTGTAGCGGGAGACTTGGGAGAGCCAGTTTTTTCGGGGGTACGAAAGACAAACCGTCCGGCTATTCAGTCATTTCATGCCATGATCGCGCTGTGCTTTATGGTTGAATATACCGTGAGTCGAGTTCAGTGCCCCGGCTCTCTTTCTGAAATGGAACAAAGTTATCTTCAAAAAAGATGCCGGGAACTTACGGAGGATCTGAAAATTTCAGTGGCGGCATTTAATGCCGTTTCGCTGACGCCTCTTGGTGAAAGATTACGTGACGACTGCGCCGACTTGCTTGTCAGGGTAAGATCGGTGGCGTCATGAAGACGGTTGGCGTTTCCATCACACGGTATGCAGTTCGTGAAGCAAGAAGATCCGTTCTTCGCCTCAGTATTGCTGGATTCGCCAGTCTTGCCGTTGTTGCAATTTCGGCAAGTGTGTTTGCTTATTATCAACGATTGGATTATGTTGCTCGCGCTGTCGAATCAAACATTGAATCGTCGCTCCTAGTGGGAGACACCTTTCAGCTTCGGCGTCTCGCGGAATCTTTAGCAAAAAGTGATGGAGTTCTTGCAGTATCAATCTTTGACTCTCGATCAGGAAAGTTGATTGCCCAGGCGGGAGACACCGCACTTACTGACCGAGGGCGCAGCGAACGCCGGCGTTTTGGGTTCATGCCCACCCTCTCTGGCGGCGCAGTTACACTGAGGCATTACATTGAATCCAGTTCGGAAAGGATCGGAGCGTTAGAGATTATTTGTGCTCTTCCGATTGGGCTACTTGGTGGATTGCTGGGTGTGATCGTAATGGTATTCATAGTGGTCTCGTACTTAATTGTCGCTAAAGCAAAGAAAACTGCTCTCGCTGTTACAACACCAACTGAGTTATTTGCTCGGGAGTTAAAGTCAGCCGCCAATAGTGGCGTCTTGCGCGAGATTAGTCCTGAAGACCTTAGATTTTCGGAACTGATTGGCGTTCAAACTGCATTCAAGGCTCTCCTTGAAAAGTTGGCGACGGCACGCGAGCAAGAAAAGCAAGTCATTCAAGAGGCTGTCGCCGGAAGAATTGCTTCAAAGGTACGTCACGATGTGAAGCAGGCACTCCTCGCTTCAAACGCAGTAGCAAAGAGACTGGAAGGAAGGCCGGAAGACAAAGCATTGATGAATGCGTCTCTTCAGAGGATCGAATCGACCGTTAACGAAATTCCAAAGATCAAATTTGGTTTTAGTACGAAGGCGTCTTTGCCCGACATCGCAAAAATATCCTCGCCTGAAATTGGCATCCATCTTGTTGTTGGTCTCGTAGAGCCAGTTTGCGCTGAGTTTCGAGCATTGATCGCCGACTCCAAAAAGAGCGTGGACGTAGATATTGAAGTAAGCGGAGACCAGATGCAGCTCTTCGTAAACGTCGAGGCAGTTCGATTTCGTCGAATGTTGGTTAATCTGCTCGCAAATGCCCTCGATGCGATCGAACGCGTTGGAAAAATTCATGTCGAGATCGCCATAACTGATGATTCCACCGTAGCGATACGGATTAAAGATAGTGGGAAAGGTATTTCGGCAGCGCTTCTTCCAAAAATTGGTACGCCCGGATTTTCGCATGGGAAGAAAAACGGCAGCGGCTTAGGGCTTTCGAGTGCCTTCGAGTACATTTCTGAATGGCACGGTGACATCAAAGTGAGTTCGATCGAAGGTAAAGGCACCACAATCGACATTGTCTTGCCGAGGGCCACTCCCCATTCGTCATTTCTTTCTTCCTTGGTAATTCCCGCAAACAGCCATGTCGTGATTCTGGATGACGACCCGACCGTGCATCAAATATGGAGAGCGCGCTTGCTTCCGGAAGAACTGAAAGAGGTTGGGGTTTCTGTGAGCTGGCTTTTTGATGGAGACGAGGCGAGAGTACTTGTCGAACAGTTAAAGCGCGAAGGTCGAGAGTTTCTCATCCTGGCCGATTATGACCTCGGACACGGGCGCGATTCTGGATTAGACGTAATTAGGAAGCTGGGTGTGTGCGATCGCTCAGTCGTCATGTCGAGCAATGCTGAAGATGTAGATTTAATTCGCGAGTGCAGGGCATCCGCTGTGCCCTTAGTGCCAAAGGCGCTACAACCATATATTCCGATTCAGGTAGCATAGGTTTTACAAAAAATAGATCGCCTTGAATTGCATCCCTTTGCGCCGCGTTTCATCAGAAATCAGATTTGTTTTCACTCGCTCTCCTCGGTGATCTCCATCTGCGGTGGCTGCCGAAGAGTAAACCCCATTCTATTGCGCGTCCACATCTTGAGCTAGTGCCAAAACGATTTTTCATACATCTGTTGCCCCAAAAACGCATCCTCCAATATTTGGTAGGTCCTCCAGAAAATTGGAGGTGGCTCAAGTTCCTGAATTCACGATGAACGTCGTTTTCTCTTCCAGAAAGCTGGAGGTTGGCGAGTGCATTTCGCTTGCGACTATGTCTCGACATTTCGCAAAGTCTCCGCAAATTCAATAAGTTGGATTTACTTCCTGTTGCACTCATTTTCGGCACAACCGTCGCAATAGATATTGGGGGGAGACACACTTCCACTGAAGGAGAAACCAATGTTGAATGCAGATCAAGCACCCTATTTCGATACTTGTCCGCGCTGCGGAGAAGGTGGCCTAGAAACGCTTAGCACTCATGCGTATTGCGTGAATTGCAACTACGAGGTGATTCACTCAGAAGAACTCTGCGTGATTCCTCAATGGGCCATTGACGCCCTGAAAACCGCGAAGCCGAGATCCATCGTTCGAGAGCTTCGTACCAGAGAAAAAGAACTGGCGCTTGAAAGCGCGGTTTAACCAATGAAAGCACAGGAGATCAATATGCAGGAAACTCTACCCATCGCAGCCGGAGTCCAGCCCTACCAATATCCCGACTTAAAAGTGATGGCGGCCGGGACTAAATGGATTCTTGTGGGGATTTGGCGACCAATTCGCTGGCTACTCGAAGCAATGTTCGTTCGGTCGACCGCTCAAGAGTACATCGAGGAGAGTCGTAACAAGGCGATTCGGCTCATTGGACATTTTTAAGTTCTCAGCGGCAACGATCGAATAACAACGCTCGCTCATGGAGGTGGGTATGAACTACGACGATCTGGAAAATAAAGCGTTACTTCAGAAGCTCAAAGAGATGTTTCGTAAATGGTATGCGTTTTTGCCCATAAAGGACCTGACATTCAACCAGAGGTTGATTGCCGAGATCCAGGTGATCGAAGAGCTCTTGTCTGGAAACCGCGAGTTTGCGCAATGAAAATACGAAATCTTGAAGAGCATATTAAGGCAGCGTTTGAGCAAGTTTCAGAAAAAGTCCGCCTTCGAAATGCAAACCAACGGCGCAGAGAATCTGAAATCGCACGAATGCTGGAAGTTTTG
>JANXMF010000088.1 GCA_025354795.1 Pseudobdellovibrionaceae bacterium | reverse complement strand
ATGCACCATTGGTTATGATGCTGCCAATCACCTGGCGCAACGGCAACGCGAAACCTACGAGCGCTTGGGACGGGTCGCCTTTTGCCGCTTTTGTGAAATCGATTGATCAGCATTTGGGGCTTGCTCGGCGTTGGACTTCTGGCGCTGCCGCTCCTGTGGTGGCTGTGGCGAAAATCTCGGCTGGGCGAAATCGTCTCGAGCTTTGCAACCCTGCCGGTCGAGCGGGTCGAGGCCGGTGGGTGGGAGTTTCGGCTCCACCGCTCAGGCCGTGGACCTGATCTAATTCTGCTGCACGGAATTGGCGCCGACTTATATTGTTGGCGCTGGTTGATTCCTCTCTTGAATCAGAATTATCGCGTGCTGGCCCTCGACCTCCCGGGCTTTGGTCAAAGTTCGAAACCGGCCTCAGTCAAATATGGTCTGGATGAACAAGTCGAGCGACTAAAATCGCTTCTGATAGAGCTAAAAATAAACCACTTTTATTTGGTGGGGAATTCCATGGGCGGGAATATTGCGCTATGGTACGCACTGAAGTATCCCCACCAGGTCCTAGGTAGCGTCGTCATCGCTCCCGCGGTCGCGACCCCGGCATTTTTGCGGGCCTCGAGCCAGTGGCTCAGCCTAGTCTCCTGGCCATTGTCACACTTTGTGCATCGCCGTGCCTTGCGCTGGGCGCACCTACACACAGTCAGGGATAAGAGCCGCGTCGACCAAGAGCGGGTCGAGGCCACTTGGCAGACTTACCACCGCAATCCAGGCGCGCTGCGGGCTTTTTTTGCCGCCACCGAAAGTTTGACGGACCCGCGCCTGGGCCAACGCCTTAACGAAATCAAGTGCCGCGTGCTGATTTTGTGGGGTACACACGACAATCTCGTGCCGCATGTTAAACGCAATTCTCTGGAAGCCGCGCTGAGCCTGCATGAGAGCCATCTGCATGAAGGCGGCGGCCATCATTTACAAGAAGATGAGCCCGCCTGGGTGGCCCAGAAAATCGACAGCTTCATTCGCCAATAGGCCGGGAAACCCCCACCAATGGTGGGTTTTCCCGACGATCGTCTCTGGATGGAAGGCTTACGACTAGATCTTACCTACGTATAAGTTTTCACTCTACCAGACTGATTTAGCCTCAAGTCCTGTCAAGAAACCGATTCCACACCCGAAAGGTAGAAGGTAACGCAAGCACACCTGCATACATTCACCAGGGCGCGTGCAAAAAGTAAAGTTGAATGGAACTGACTGGAGAGAGCGTAAGCCACCTCGTAAGTCGAAGAAAGGGAGGGATCAGGGACGACAACGTCGTACAAGGAAAACTTAGTGAGAGGTAAGTTTAGGAAGTACCCTTTTTAGTAATGGCTAGGATGCCACCCTCAGAACGAGGGATTTTTCACACAAGGAGGTCATTCGCAATAAAATTTTTTTGGAGGATAATTACATGGGTTTACGAGTTTCTACAAATTTAGCTGCAATCAATGCACAGAGAAATCTGGGCGCGAGCACGCAGAACATTCAAGACAGCTTAGCCAAGTTGTCGTCAGGTTCCAGAATCAACAAAGCCGCTGATGACGCCGCAGGTTTGGCGATTAGCGAAACCTTAAAAGCCGGCATCCGGTCCACCCGTCAGGCCAACCGCAATGCCAACGACGGTATCTCAATGGTGCAAACCGCTGAGGGCGGACTGAACGAGATCGGCAACATCATCACTCGCATGCGTGAGTTGGGCATCCAAGCCGCTTCAGACACGGTGGGCGAGTCCGAGCGTGGATTTATCGACAAGGAGATTCAGCAGCTCAAATCAGAGTCGCAACGTATCTCAGAAGTCACCACTTGGGGCAAAACTAAATTGCTGGATGGCTCCACTCCGAAATTCGACTTCCAAGTCGGCATTTACAACGCGGAAATGGAAGATCGCATCAGCTTCAACGCCGCCGACAACAACGCCACCCTTGACGTGTTGGGTTTGTCCGGCCTTGATTACCACACCAAAGAAGGCGCACAAACGGCGTTGCAATCGTTGGATACCGCCCAGCAGAACGTCAACGGTATGCGCGCCAACTTAGGCGCATTGCAAAACCGCTTGATGTCCACCGTCAATAACTTGGGTGTGAGCGAAGAGAATATGGCGGCCGCTAACAGTCGCATCCGTGACACTGACGTTGCCTCGTCCTCCGCCGAACTGACTCGTAACAACATCTTGTTACAAGCAGGCGTCTCGGCCTTGGCACAAGCGAACAGCTCTAACCAAGTCGCATTGAATTTAGTTCGATCATAATTGATTGAGATCAGAAACTTCTAGGTCTTGATTAATCGGAAACCCGGCTCCTCTCAGCCGGGTTTCTCTTTTTGCCGCTCTGCAACACTCAGCATTTTCACTCTCGACTCTCGTAAACAAAATGGATTAAAAATCTAATAGGCAAGAATTTGGTTTATCAGTACCATCGCTTGTGTGTTCAAACGGTTTTCAAAAAAACGGGAGTCTTTCGATGGCTAAAAAGAAAAAAGCGACCAAGAAAAGTGCGAAGTCCGCGACTAAAAAGGCGACTAAGAAAAAGGTCACAAAAAAAGCCGCCAAGTCCACGCATAAAGCGGCAAGCAAAAAAGCAAAGGCAAAAACCACTGCGAAAAAAGCAACCACCAAAAAAGTCGCGACCGTTAAAGCCGCAACTAAGAAAGCCGCACCCAAAAAGGTCGCCGCCAAAACGTCCGCCAAGGAGACTGGCAAAAGTAGCGCGATGAAAGCTGGTCTCGCCGGCGCCGCAGTGGGAGCAATCGGTGGTGCGATGGTTGGTCGCAGCCTTAAAGCACCGGGAATAAATCAGGATGACGACGAGAATGTTGACTTCGAATCCATGAGCGAAACGATGGAGGCCGACGGCGCGGTCGAAGACGAAGCCTTAATTGAAAGCGAAATCGAGAGCTTTGATGACGACAGTGATATTGAAGAAGAAAGTGACGACGACGAAGGTTATTTCTAGGCAAAAAAAAGCTCCGTTCGCACGGAGCTTTTTTTCATCTCTCGCCCTCTACGGGGTTCCTGATTTTCCTGGCATCGGCATCGGCTTGGTATGAACCGCATATTTTTCGAACTCGCCGTACTCATGCAACTTATTATAAAGCGTCTTGATGGTGATTCCTAAGGCATTGGCCGCTTGGGTCTTATTGCCATCGAAATAATTCAAAGCCTTCAAGATGTAGCGTTTCTCAAGCTCATGGAGAGCCATAGTGGGATCATAATCGTCGATCACGACTTTATGATCCGGATTGCGAATATGCTCAGGCAAATCGCCAGGCATTATCACGTGGCCTTCGGACAGAATCTGCAGACGCTCACACACGTTCTGCAGTTCGCGAATATTTCCCGGCCAATCGTACTTCATCATGATTTTCATCGACTCTTCGTTCATCTGACGGCCACGATTGAGGAAACCATTTTGATTTGTGCTCAAAAAATGCTCAATCAGCGAAGGAATATCTTCTTTACGGCGGCGGAGCGGAGGCGACTGGACCATTATGGTGTTGATGCGATAAAACAAATCTTCGCGGAAATTGCCGCGCAAAACTTCTTTGTCGAGTTCTTTGTTGGTGGCACTGATCAGGCGTACATCCACTCGGATGGGATCTTTGCCGCCGACGCGATAAACTTCGCCTTCTTGCAAGAAGCGCAAAAGCTTAGCTTGAATGCCGGGGCTGAGTTCACCAATTTCATCAAGGAACAAAGTGCCGCCGGTCGCAACTTCGGCCAAGCCGATTTTTCGGGAGTAAGCACCAGTGAAGGCGCCTTTTTCGTGACCAAACAATTCGCTCTCAAGCAAGGTCTCACGAAGAGCGCCGCAGTTGATGGCGACGAAGGGCTTATTGCGACGGTTGGAACGCTCATGAATCGCATGCGATATAAGCTCTTTCCCTGTACCGCTTTCGCCTAGAATTAAGACCGTGGCATTACTAGGAGCCACGCGATCCACCATGCGCATCAGCTGCCGCATGACCTCGGACTTGTAGACGATTCGCCTAGTTTCTGTGACAGTATTTGTAGTGGCGCCGACAATACCATGATTGGTCGTCGGGAGACTTGTATTCTCACCTTGAGGAAAGTGATTTGATTTATCGATACCTGACATACGTACAACCCCTTCTTACGATTACTGCCCCAGCACACCGTCTTTCCCCCACCGGCATACTGACACAACTCGCTGCGTCTAAGTGCTACTGACACGGTGTTCTAACAGAAACCAGGACTTTACGCAAGTCTTTTTTGCAGGGAGCCATGTAGGAATTCTAGCAGCTAGGAGAGCTCACATTTGTCAGTCCTAAACCGCTCAAAATTGTCCGACCTGGCGTGTAAGTATTTAGAATACCTCACCCATCAAAAGACGTGCAGTGTTCATACATCCAAATCCTATGCCAATGATCTCGGTCAATTTCTGGCCCCACTCGGACTGCAAAAGATTTTACCCCCCTCACCAACCCTGGGTCCTTCCTTTCAATGCACGTGGAAAGAATGCCAGGGGGCTTCTTACTCGAGCCCAGCCGATCTAATAATGCTGATTCGGTCGGCACAGGGGCTCTGGGCCCCCCTTTCCGCGGCCTCTAAAAATCGAAAAACCGCAGCCATTCGCGGCTTTTTACACTGGCTTTTCACCCAAGAGGAGGTGCCGGATGACCTCAGTTTGCGCTTAGTGGGCTGCAAAGTGGCGCCCAAATTGCCGCATTTCATCTCAGTGGACGAAGCCTTGAGCCTGATTCGCGGGCTCAAACCGGGCGTGGAGCGGACGCTAATTTTACTACTTTATGGAGGCGGACTACGCATCAGTGAGGCTTGTCAGTTGCGGCGGAGTGATCTTTTGCCTGAATCGCAATCGCTACGCGTGCGCGGCAAAGGCGGGCGCACCCGCATCGTGGCCTTGCCGGAATTGGCTTGGAATGGCTTGCGGGACGTACCGAATTTGGGGGACTTTGTGCTCAGCGGCGCTAGCGCGTTTTCATCGCGCAAGGCTTATGAGATGGTGCGCTCGAGCGGGATTCAAGTGGGGTTGATGCTTCCACTCCATCCTCACGCCCTTCGCCACAGCTATGCAACTCACCTCCTTACGTCGGGCGCGGATCTGCGCATTTTGCAGGAGCTCTTGGGCCACCGATCGCTCGCGGCCACCCAGAAATACACTCATCTGAGCCTTGATCATTTGGCGCGAGCGATGGAAAAGCATCATCCTCTCTCGGCGTCAAAGCTCAAAAAGCCAGAAGATTTAGACTAGGGTGTGGCATGACTAAATATCCGGCGGTTATTTTGGATCGCGATGGCACTTTGATAGTGGACCGCATTTACTTGAATGATCCGGAGCAGATTCAGTACCTGCCTGGAGTTTTTGAAGCGCTGCGCTTGCTCCGCGACCGGGGATTTAAACTGATCGTGGCCACCAATCAATCCGGGGTTCCGCGCGGATTGGTGAAGGTGCAGAACCTCGATGAAATCCATCGCCGGATTCAAGCGAAGTTTTGTACCGAGGGCGTAGACCTGTTGGCGTTTCATAGCGCGCCGTTTATGACCGATGACAATCATCCAATGCGTAAACCGAATCCAGGCATGCTGCTCGAGGCCGCTCTTCGCTTCAATCTGGATTTGTCGGCGAGTTGGATGATCGGCGACCGCATGACCGACGTCGAAGCAGGACACCGAGCGGGAACGCGGTCCGCCTTAATTGGTTATTCCGACCCATTGGAAAGCTCGGCGTTTGCACTGCCCGAGGTGCACGCGCCCAATCTCCTGGTCGCGGCTCAAGAGATCTTAGCGCGCGGATAAATAAATATAGTTTAAGCGGCGCGCCGCCGGGGCCCCGCGAACCTTGAGTAACGCTGAACCTTTGGGCCAATGCCTTGAAAATGTCCGGGCTTGACGCTTGGCACATGGCCGGCTTTGAAATCGAGGCGACGCTGCTCGCGCTCGGCCTCCTTACGCTTGAGGAGATCCCACATAAAACTTCTGGGTTTAGCGACTTTCGCCGCCGCCTTTGCGGACTTGGCGCGAGGAGCGCTTTTTTTGGGTGCGGACTTTTTGCCAACTGCCTTTTTTGCCACGGTAACCTCCGAGCAGACTTCTCGGTCGAGACTCGACCATAATCAAGGGTCTTTGCTGAGTTCTCAGTTTGGCACAACCGCTTCACTGTGATTCAAAAAATTTAAATTTTTGTACCAAAGTGGGGAGTGTCTTTATGTCGGGTCTAGAACATCCGACAAGCTGGGGTAGGACTGAAATTCAAATATTTGGAGTCAATATGATGAACGTGTTTATGAAGACTTTGACTTTCGCGCTGCTGATGCTGCCTCTGGGCGTCGCCAATGCCCAGAATGTCAACGGAACGCTGCGAGTGGTAAAAGGCGACGTACAAATCAAGGCGGCCAAGACCGGTCAAACCAGCAAAGCCCGCATCGGCGCTCAAGTCTTTCCTAAAGATGTCATTATTACCGGCAAAGACGCCCGTGCCAAAATCGTAATGGTGGATAACAACGAAATCAACGTCTCGCCGGAATCACAAATCGAGATTCAACATTATGAATTTGATCCCAACGCCGGCAAAAAAGATGTTTTGCTAAACGTTATTTATGGAAAAGTTCGCGCGAAAGTCGAACAAAAATACGATGGTAAGACCAGCAAGTTCACGGTGAAAACGCCCTCCGCAGTCGCCGGAGTTCGCGGTACCGATTTTATGACGAGTTATGATCGCTCAAGTAACAGCAGCCAAGTGGTTACGTTTCATGGCGCCGTGGCGTTTGGAACACCTGGACCTAATGGCGCTATCAACAATCCCGTGTCAGTGACGCCCGGGAAGGTGGCGACTAGTGTGGCCGGTGCAGCCCCTTCGGCCCCGATTTCGATGCCTAAAGAACAGTTGGCGAAGATGGACAATGAGACTAAGGCCGACACTGCTAGTGGACCTAGCGGAAAGTCCGACCGCGCGCCGTCTGGTGAAGGTGGCGATAAGGATAAGAAAGACGATGCGAAGAAGGACGATGGCGCTAAAAAAGACGACGGTGCGAAGAAGGATGACTCTGCCAAGAAGGATGACAGCGGCGGTAAGAAGGACGATTCGGCCCGTAAAGATGAAGGTGGCGGCAAGAAGGCTGGCGGTGGCCCCGCGGCTGGTGGCGGTAGCGCCCGTGCTCCCGCAAGTGTTGGCGATGGACCGTCTGGTGGTGGTGGTGGCGGCGGGGGAACGATCCTCGCTAGCGATTTGCCCCAGGGCGATACCAAGCCCCCACCGGTGGCTCCGCCTCCAGTTGTTGCGCCCCCTCCGGTGCAACCGGCCGTTAATCTAGGTGTTTGTGCGACCTGCACGGAGATCCATAAGAATACCAACACCAATTTGAATATTACAGTGAAGCACTAAACAAAACGATTCTCTCTCGCGCCAAAATCCAGCTATTCTATTGTCAACGAATCGCTGGGTTTTGCATCTGAGAGGAGTCCTTCTGTGCGTCTTCAGACTTTAATGCCATTGGTGTGCTTTTTGTTTTCTGGCGTTCATGCGTCCGAGATTGGACGTGTAACCCACATCACCTATACGTCCCCGAATTGGAATACCGACAGCACCAAAATTGATACGGCCGCCCTCTTTTTACGCGATAAAAATTCAGGAAAAATCGTGCAAGTTCAGTTGGAGGAAACCGAACCCGACTCGTCACAGTTCATTGGCCAGTTCAGTTTGAGTATTGGTCAAGGTGAAAAATCAACTCCTGAAGTTTATGTGCCACCACAAGAATTGCGCGCCAGTGATCCCGATCACAAAAAATTGCTCGAGATGATTCCAGCCGGAAAGCTGGGGCGGCGTCCGTTGATCTGGAAAAAAAATGAGCACGGTGAGGCCGTTCTGAGCGTCTATGACACCCGCGAGCAGGCCGAAGCCGGCCTAGCTGCCTATCAAGCTGAGATGAAGCTGGCACAAGAGGCTCGCCATAAAAAAACTCTTAAACCGGCGACCCCTGGCGCGGTCGCGGAAAGTGGCGCCGCCGCCGCTCACCATGCGCAACTCGACAAACTCGCGACTGAGGCGACCAAGCGCTCCCAGGACCGCGTACAAATGGAAGCGCTCGAAAGGCAAAAGGCGGAGGAACGAAAAAGAAAAGAAGAACAGCTCACCGCCGAAGAGCGTGCGAAGCGCAAGGCTTTGGCCGTGCAAGCCAGCACTGAGGCTCAGGATTTTTACGCCAAGGGCGACTATGTTCATGCCGAGACTAAGTTCAAACAGGCCAGCGAACTCGATCCGACCAGCAAAGACTACTATTATAAATATGGCGTCACGCTCTATCGCAATCAAAAATACAACGACGCTCTCGTCGCACTGAAATTGGCAAAAGTTGAATCAGCCCAGGAACTGGAACGCAAGTACTATACAGGACTAGTTTATTACCGCCTTCCTGAGCTCGACAACGCGCTGGCCGCATTTATCCAAGTGGGTAAGTCAACCGACCCTACGCTTGGTCCTTCCGCCACCTTTTATGAAGGGGTCATTCTCTTTACCCAAGAAAAGTACGAAGAATGTAAGAAATCCTTCGAGCGTGTCATCGACGCCTCCCAAGATCCCCGTCTCGATGAACAGGCCGAGAGCTACCTCGACAAAGTCGCCGGCGCGATGGCGTATAAAAAATTACGTGAAAACAAATTCACCTTAATGGCGATGATTGGTATTTCTTACGATTCGAATGTGCTTTCGTCACCCGACAATACGCCCGCCGGTTCCGCCCCCACCAATAAGGCGGATTTTCGTCTTCTGACTTTAGCGGATTTGCAATTTCGCCCCATTTTTAGCGAAAAGCGTGAATTTGCTCCGCACGCCACTATCAACCTGACCAATTCGGCCAAGGCCGAATCAGCTAAAGCGGATCCATTTATTTATACGGTGGCCGCACCGTTCACTTGGTCGACGCAATTGAGCAAAAAGGCTTATCGGCTGACGCTGAATCCGGGCTATGAACTCCTCTATTTGGATCCGACCGGCACCGGCACCAAGACCAAGGAAATGAGTTCTTATTACCTCGGCATCGATCAAACATTGTCGATGCGCAAAGATTGGGTATCGACTTATTCGCTCGAGTATCGCCACGACAAATCCGACGATCCGACCTCGGTGGGTCCCAACGATCTCAGCGGTACCAAATATACTTTTCGCACCATTCAAACTTTTATGCTCGATAAGGCGCTGAAACAGGCCTTGATGCCGATGATCGGCTACAGCCGTGACAGCGCCGTGGGTAGCACAAAATCTTACAATCGCTACGACGCCGGCATCACCTATGCGCGGCCGATTCCGTGGTCGATGGGTTGGAATGTGGGCCTTGCCTATTACCGCATCACCTATCCCGGAACTTCGAATCCGACTCGCACGGACAGTGACTACAGTTTCACTACGGGTATCACTAAGCCGATTAAGGATTGGATTATTTGGGGGGTTACGGGGAATTACACCAAGAATTCTTCGAATGATCCGAATTCGCAGTATTCGAAGTTTTTGATTTTGACCACTGCGACGTTTCTTACAAATTTTTAAGGGTGGTGTCGGACACGGGGGGCCTTCTTAAGGCCCGGCATGTGCTCTTTTGGTTTTTCGCGATTCGTGGGCGCGCTTGCCGAGGGCTTCCAATTGGTTTTTCCGTAAATAACTGTTAACCGTGAAGAACTCCCGGCCCCAGGTCACGATCCACGTACGCTAATCGCGCCCAGAATTTTCTGCAATTTATCGGATGACCTTTCGTGGTTTAGTTTTCCGCTCTTCGTGGTTGAGTTGGCATCTTCTTAGGATCGCTTGCCCGATATGTCCCGCGAGCACTCGCAAGAAATTCTGCAGTTCTAGGCGGCTCTTGCCTCTTTGTACAATTGAAGATGGTTACCGCAGATTGCAAATTTATAGATCCTTATGTGCAATCTTGCGCAGGCTTTTTGCATCACGCTCAAAATAATATCGGTGTGGCGGAGGAGCGATGGCTTGAGTATCAGTTTTCAGCCGATTAGGTTTGTAGTCTTTAAAGCGTGCCCAAATAGTGGCGCAAATGGGAATGGGCCTGGGCGATCAGCCACTGGCGCTCTGCTCCCTCACTATGCAATTGATCATGACCCGCTAAGGAGGCTGAAAGCCACGGCCTGAAATTCTCCTCAATCGGCAGGACGCCCTGAGCGGCTAAAACCTTTAACTCGAATTGTAGTTTCAAATTCTCCAGATGACTACTGGTTTCCGCGGCCTGCAGGGCGTTGCCGAGTAGATTGAAAAGATCCGGAGAATCCACCACCCCCTGCTGGCCAAGTTTGTGCACGATGCGAAGCATGTAAAGTGCGGCTTCGATGCGCGCGTAATCGCTGCGCAGCTTAGGAAATTCGCGTAGCAAGGTAGCCTCGAGCAGCGTGTGGAGCGGATCGGTGTCGCCCGTCATGGGGCTCACTTTGTATGTCACTTCGATATAGTGAGTGGGCTCGAGAACCCCTCCGGCAAAGCGTTTGCGGCTGCGCAGGCCGCCTTTGGCGAGAAAATTTATGCGCGCCCCGAGAGAATTGAGGCCGTGGACGACAAGATCGGACTCGCTGTATTTGAAAGTCCTAAGCACCAGAATTTTTTCGCTCTTGGAACTCACGTGGCGGCCATGGTGGATTCGACATGATCCAGCTCGGGCGGGTGGCGGCGGCGGAGATAAAAAAACACGCCCATCACCGCCCATGCCGCGATGGTAAGCTGGTAGGCCGTAATCGACAGCGCGCCGAATTGCGAGGTTTTGTTCATGTAGGCTTGAAATAAATAAAGAAAGGCCACCTGCCCGACTCCGACGCCGGCGGGAGCAATCGGGATCGCGGTCACCACAAAACCCATAGGTACCGCGAACAGGATGGCCTGCCAGGTGACATCCGGTTCATGCAACATCACGCCAAGCTGATAGAAGAACAGCATGCAAATTAGTTGCGCGAGCACGCTGACAAAAATAGACACCGCTAAGGTTTTGCGATCGTCGCCAAAGCGTTGAAAGCCTTGCATCAAACGGTGCAGCGGACCTATGCGGCTGACGATGAAATCGAGCCCGGACAAGCGGTAAAGGCGGGCGGAGAAACTCAAGACAAAAAATCCCGTCATACCCACAAAGATGAGTATGCAGAGGCCCGCGATCCAGCGAATTTTTTCGTGATTCAGCACGAATTCGAAATCGCACACAATGGCGACCAGAGTCAAAATGAAAAATGAATAGAGTCCCAAAACGCGATCAATCAAAACCGAAAGGACCGCGTCCATTTTGCGCCCGGGATAATCCTGTACCAAATAATAGCCACGCACCAGATCGCCGCTCACCGCACCGGGCAGAGCATAATTGAACAGCATGCCGATTAAATAAAGCGAAATGCCATAAACAAAAGGTATTTTGAAGCCGCGGGCCTTGAGCAGAATGATCCAGCGCCAGGCCGCGAGCAAAGTATTCAGACCACCCAAAGACAGCGCCAAAACTATATTGGGCAGGGTCATCAAACTCCAGATCACGCCAAGATCTAGATGGCCCGATTTCACCATGAACAACACCAAACCCGTGGCCACACAGACTTTCGCTAGGAGTGTTAATATGGATTTAGCTCTATGCCCCACGTTTAGCCTCGTAAAATTCGCTTCACTTGACCTTAAATTACCGTTAATTTGGGCTCCTGTCCATTGCACAGCAGCTAAAGGAGACCAAGCATGAATATCGCCATTCTCGGCACCGGTTACGTGGGTCTGGTGGCCGGCGTGTGTTTTGCCGATGCGGGCCATGAGGTCTGGTGCGTGGACTCGAATCCCGATAAGATCACCGCGTTGAACGCCGGCAAAGTGCCGTTTTATGAGCCGGGCCTGGATGACCTCTTTCAGCTCAATCGTAAGCGTATGAAATTCAGTGAAAGTATCGGCACTACGGTCGCCAAAGCCCAGGTAATTTTTATCGCCGTGGGGACGCCTGAGCTAGCGGATGGAGCCGCTGACATGGAGCCTACGTTTCGCGCCGTGCGTGAGATTTGCGCGGCGGCGACGGAAGCAAAAATTCTGGTGTTGAAGAGCACAGTGCCGGTGGGCACCTTTCGCAAGGTAGCCAGTTTTTGCAAAGAGCATTCTAAGTTTGAAATGGAAATCGTCAATAACCCAGAGTTTCTGCGCCAAGGGGCTGCGATTGAGGATTTTTTGAAACCCGACCGCGTGGTGATCGGCTGCAGCGGTGAGCGCGCGACGCAGGCGATGCGTGAACTTTACGAGCCGTTTGTCGGCAAAAATAATAAACCTATATTATTTATGGACAACGCCTCGGCGGAAACCACCAAATATGCCGCTAACGCTTTTTTGGCTCTTAAAATTTCGTTTATAAATGAACTTGCTCTACTGGCCGACAAGCTGGGTGCCGACATCGACAGCGTGCGCGCCGGCTTTACCTCCGACTCGCGCATCAATCCCGCGTTTTTCAGTCCGGGCATTGGTTACGGCGGCTCGTGCTTTCCCAAGGACGTACGGGCGTTGATTCATATGGGCAAGACTCACGATGTCGATCTTAAACTTTTGAAAGCCACCGACGCCGTCAACGAGCGTCAAAAAACGATTCTGACGGCACGACTATCCGAACGCTTGGGTTCGCTTAAAGGCTTGACCGTGGCGCTGTGGGGTTTGGCTTTTAAACCGCGCACCGATGACGTACGCCGGGCGCCCTCATTGAAAATCATGGAGGAGCTGTTTTTGAATGGCGCCAAGATTCGTGCGTTTGATCCAGTCGCCGCGAAAAATGCCAAAGAGGCTTGCCGGGTACCGTTTGAAGTTTGCGATTCGGCGCTCAGCGCGGCCACTGGCGCCGATGCCCTGCTCATCGTCACTGAGTGGCAGGAATTTCGTGCGGCCGATTGGCGCGTACTCAAAACAAAAATGAAACAGGCGCTAGTCTTTGATGGACGCAATTTGTACGATCCTGCCAAAATGAAAGCCATGGGTTTTGAATATTATGGAATTGGACGACAGATTCGGTCCGTGACGCCTGGATGATTTCTACTTCAGATGACGCGATTCCAGTCTTTGGGCGGAAATTAGAGGCGGTGACCTACATCGATCGCCCCGGAGCCTATGGCTTGTTGTTCAACGAAGCCGGCCATTTGGCCGTCGTGCAAACTTCTCATGGATTCTTTCTTCCCGGCGGCGGCATTGAACCGGGTGAAAGCGATGAGATGGGACTCCGCCGCGAACTTGAGGAGGAGATCGGCCACCAACTGATCCGCGCGGTTTTCATACTCAAAGCTGTGCAGTATCACTGGTCCGAATTCTACCAAAAACACTTCCGCAAAATCGGTTCATTTTATCACATCAAGACGCAGACTCGGAGCCAGGAGCATGTGCAAAGTGGTCACACGCTTCATTGGATTGAGCGCCACCGAGCCGCTACCGGACTCAGTCAAGAGTTTCAGCGCTGGGCGGTCTCGCAGATACGCGACCCTTAAATGCCGGCGCCGTGGCGTTCGTGATCGTCGAGTACGCTGACGATGCCGCCCTTCAATTGGGGACGGTACGCTAACTGCTGAATATCATAGGTGAATTTTGAACCGTTAAGCGCGGCCGTTTGCCACTCTGGGCCCATGCGAATGGCGTCAACCGGGCAGGCTTCTTCGCAAAATCCACAGAACACGCAGCGAAGTACATCGATCTCATAGGCGATCGGATATTTTTCAACCGTTGGGTCGGTGCTTTCCGCGGCTGTGATTTTAATACATTGAGCCGGGCAATTGGTGGCGCATAACATACAGGCCGTGCAGCGAATGCTTCCGTCCTTTTTTACGGTGAGCACGTGATTGCCCTTGAAGCGCGGACCATATTCATATTTTTGCTCGGGGTAATTCAGGGTTTCCATCTTGCTTTGATGGAATATATTGAACACCATCTTGCGCAAGGTGAACCACATGCCGGCCAAAATTCCGGGCAAAAACCATTCGGCACTGGCGGTGGGCCGTTTGACTAAGCTCATAGAGCACCTCTATTGGCGATGGAGTAATTGGTTTTTACGCCGCCGAGACTGTGCGGTCGAAGATTCCAATTGAGCTCCTGGCCAGAGAACAATTCCACCACTTCGCTTAAAGTGAAAGCCTGGGCGACGATGGTGGTACCGACTTTGAATGTCTGCACCTTGCCTTGCACGTTGGTGAAGCTCCCCGATTTTTCAATGTAAGTCTTGAGCGGAATCTGCCAGGTCTCGGCACCCGTCTGGTTGAGTGCCTCGCTTTGACCCGCCGTCAGCCAAATCATGGACTCGGCTTGCGCGAAAAAGGTGATCTTTTCAGTCATGTCGGGAAACACCGCTTGGTTTTCGGGACCCGCCACCACCACCACCTTAATTTTGCGGCTAGAAAGCTGGCTCTGCAGATCTTCCCACTTAGCCTTGAGTGCGAACGAACCCAGCGCATCAACCACACCCTTTGTGTTGGGGTTACGGTCACCGCGAAACAACAGTCCGTCAAAGTCCTTGGTGGTCTCGGGATTGTTCATCCAGTGGAAAATATTATTACTCTCGAGATTGACGGTGAAAAACGTGAACAGACGGTGATATTCTTCATTGGTGTACTGGCCGGTTACGACCAGCGCAACACTGTCGGGTCCGTGTTGGGCCACCGTTTCGCGTAGCTTAAGGCCCGCGGAGCGAGCAGCGTCGGTGGCGGTGACTTCTTGCCAGGAGCCGCGTTGACCTACTTTACCGGCCACTAAGCGATTTTTGAGATTCACGAATTTGTAAGAATCGCGGCCCACATCGCACATCCAGTGGCCGTTGACCTCTTTGTTTTCGCGCGGGCGAATGCGCCACAGACCCTCTTCATTGTAATTCACTTTCACATTGCAGCCGGTGGAGCAGCCCGGGCAGATCGAGTCGGCTTCCTTGAGATACCACACGCGCTGGCGAAAACGAAAATCCTTTGAGGTCAACGCACCCACCGGGCAAATGTCGACGGTGTTGAGCGAATAATTATTGGCGAGAGGTTTGCCCGCGACCGTGCCGATCTCGCAGCGATCGCCGCGATTAAAAATTCCCAGCTCGTTGGTTTTGGAAACCTCGTCGGTGAAGCGCACGCAGCGCGAACACAAGATGCAGCGTTCGCTATCTAAAACAACCGTCGGACCGAGATCGACAACCTTGTGTTTTTTGACTTTGTTTTCGGCCATCTCGGGATCGTATTGACCAAACTTCATGTATTGATCTTGCAAACCACATTCGCCGGCTTGATCGCAGATGGGGCAATCGAGCGGATGATTGATCAAATGAAAGTCGAGACCCCAGCGCACGGTTTCTTTGACCACATCGGAGGTGTTGTTGATGACCATGCCTTCTTTGACTTCGGTATTGCAGGCGATCTGAAGTTTCGGCATGCCTTCGATTTGCACCATGCACAGGCGGCAAACGCCCGCGACACTCAAGCCTGGGTGCCAGCAGTAGTGGCAGATCTCAACGCCCGTGGCTTTGAACGCCTGAATGATGGTTGACCCTTGCGGAACTTCAACTTCGTTTCCGTTGATTTTAATTTTAGGCATGTGCCGAGCTCCCCAACGTGCGCTTACCCGCTTGCAGATGTTGTTCAAATTCAGAGCGAAATTTGGTCACAAAAGAGATCGCCGCCATGGCTGCGGCGTCGGAGAGCGCGCAGATGGTTTTGCCCATCATCTGTTCCGAAATTTTCTTCACTAAATCAATATCTTTGACTTCGGCATGGCCAGAAGCGATGTCGTGAAGAATTTTGCTGAGCCAGCCGGTGCCCTCGCGGCAAGGCGTGCACTGCCCACAGGACTCGTGATGATAAAAGTGCATAATCACCTGTAAGAGGTCGACCATACTATTGCTGTCGTCGATGACGATGATAGCACCCGAGCCGAGCATTGACCCCATTTGCGCGAGGCATTCGTAATCCATCGTCGCTTTCATGGCCTCCTCGGCAGTGAGCACCGGTGCCGACGAGCCGCCCGGAATGACTGCTTTTAATTTGCGACCTGGTTTTAATCCGCCGCAGAGATCGAAAATCAAATCTTTCAGCGGCATGCCGAGCACGACTTCATAGTTGCCGGGTTTGACTACGTTGCCGCTAACCGAAAACAACTTCGTGCCCGGTGACTTTTCGGTGCCATATTTTTTGTAGGCGGGAGCTCCGTCGCGGATAATGTATTTTACCGCGGCGAGAGTTTCCACATTGTTCACGATCGTGGGTTTGCGCAAATAGCCCTGCACCGCTGGAAATGGCGGCTTTAATTTAGGCTGACCCTTAAGACCTTCGAGCGAGGAAATCATGCCGGTCTCCTCGCCGCAGATATAGGCTCCGGCGCCGGAGTAAACATCCATATCATGATCAAAACCCGAGCCCAGAATATTTTTTCCGAGTAAACCCGCCTTGTAGGCCTCGACTATAGCGCCGGCAACGACTTCTTTGGCAAAGTCGTATTCACCGCGAATATAGATATAGGATTTTTTGCAACCGATGGCGAAGGCCGAAATGATCATGCCTTCGATCAACTGATGCGGAGCCCTTTCCATCATCAAGCGATCTTTAAAAGTGCCCGGTTCACCTTCGTCGGCATTGCACAGAAGATAGCGGGGTTCGCCGTTAGCCGGCAGGAAGCTCCACTTCATGCCCGTGGGGAAGCCTGCACCGCCGCGGCCGCGCAGACCTGAGGATTTAACTTCGTCGATGATCGCCTTGGGCTCCATTTTGAGCGCCTTGGCCAATACCGCGTAGCCTCCGTGTTTTTTATAGCCCTCGAGTTTGGCAAAATCGGGCTTGCCATAGTGTTCGCTGAGCAGGAGGGATTGCTGACTGGGCATAAGTTAGGCTCCCATCTCTTTGAGTTTGCGAACAGCAAGTTCAGGGGTGAGATTTTCAATGTAGCGGTCGTTCACTTGCATCATGGGTGCGGTGTCGCAGGAACCAAGACACTCCACGCGCGAAACCGTAATTTTGCCGTCGGCGCTCATCACGCCGTCCTGAACATTAAAGGACTTGCACAGCGCATCCGCCAATTCGCGACCGCCGTTCATGGCGCAGGATATATTGCAGCACACTTGCGCGTGAATTTTTCCCACCGGGCGTTTATTGAACATGGTGTAAAAATAAAGCACTTCGTTGATATGGGCTTCGGGGATTTCCATCAGCTTAGCCAGGACCGACACGGCTTCGGGCGGCACCCAGCCATGGTCCTTTTGTACTCTAAACAAAGACGGTATGATAGCCGAATATTTAGCCTCGTAGCGGGACAATTCTTTTTTAACAAAGTCTTCGCTCTCTTTAGAAAGTTTAAACATGGTGTCTCCCTAGCGATCCAGTTCGCCGGCGATTAGGTTCATGCTGCCCAACACCGCGATCACGTCGGCCAAGAGTCCGCCGGTGATTTGTTTGCTAAACGACTGATAGATCGCAAAACACGGCGGGCGCACCTTAAGGCGGTATGGTTTCGCGCTATTGTCGCTGACCAGGTAAAAGCCGAGTTCACCGTTGGCGGCCTCGGTGGCGTCATAGATTTCACCGACCGGCGGGCGCAGGCCCTTGATCACCAACATAAAGTGATTCATCAAGCCTTCGATATTGCCGTAAACATCTTTTTTGTCCGGCAACACGATGTTCTTGTCGCGAATGGTGTAGTCGCCTTCGGGAATATTTTTTGCTACCTGCTCAATGATTTTCAAGGACTGGCGCATTTCAGCTACGCGCACCAAATAGCGGTCAAAGACGTCACCTGAAGTCCCTACGGGAATGTCAAAATCGAGTTGATCGTACATGTAGTAAGGCTGAGCCTTGCGTAAGTCTAGACCGACGCCGGTTGCACGCAAGCAAGGGCCAGTATACCCCCACTCGATGGCATCGGCAGCCGAAATTTTGCCGACGCCGCGGGTGCGTTCAATCCAGATTTTATTTCCGGTCAACAATAAATCGAGTTCATCGACGCCGACTTTCATTTCCTGCACGAAGGCTAAAACGTCTTTGTACCATCCCTCGGGAGGATTATTGGCCATGCCGCCAACGCGCGTGAGACTCACGGTCAAGCGCGCGCCGCAGAGTTTTTCAAACAGCGTGTAGACTTTTTCGCGGTAAGTGAACAGATGAAAGAATCCTGTCAGCGCGCCCAAGTCCACGGCATTGGCGGCGACGCAAACTATGTGATCGATAATGCGCGAGAGTTCACATAAGATCACGCGGATGGCTTGGGCTTTTGGTGGAATTTCCACTCCCAGTAATTTTTCAACCGCTTTACAGTACCCCACGTTATTCATCGGCGCCGAACAGTAGTTCAAGCGATCGGTGTAGGGAATGACCTGATTGTAGGGATGAGTCTCGGCCATCTTTTCAAAACAGCGATGCAGGTAACCCAGCTCCACATTCGCTCGGTGTACGCGCTCGCCATCAAGCTGCACCATCACGCGTAGAGTGCCGTGAGTCGCGGGATGGGAGGGACCGATGTTGAGTGGCACCAAATCTTTGTTAGGATCGGGCACATAGCTCGGGTCATTGTCGAAAAAAATCGGCAAAGGCTCGGTGCAGTGCTGCTGCTGATCGGCGGGATAATCTTTGCGCAGCGGCCAGCCCACGAATTGCTGATGCACCAACAGCCGGCGCATGTTCGGATGGCCGTCAAACTGGACGCCGAACATATCGTAAATCTCGCGTTCAAACCAATCCGCACCCTTCCACACATGAATCACGGTGGGCACGGTGTCGCCTTCCGCAACTTGAGTCTTCACCCGCACGCGTTCACTGGTGCGCGACGAGAAAAGTTCGTAAACCACATCGAAGCGCTTGGCGCGCTCAGGATAATCGGCGCCTGCGACCTGCATAAGGAAATCAAAACGGCCGGTGTCTTTGAAATGTTTTAACAGCGCCACCACATATTCTTTGGGAATATGAATTACGTTGTTGCCAAAAGCATAGTTGTAATCAAAATTTACGCCGGGAAATTTGCCGCGCAGATCCATTTGCAGCGAAGCTAAAGTGTCGGTGCTCATCGCCATACTCCCGGCTGCCAGCTAGTTTTCCACGGGCGCTTGGCTCCGTCTTGAATCATCTTTTGAATTCCCATCACGCCATCCAATACCGCTTCGGGTGTGGGCGGACAGCCAGGAACATAAACATCCACAGGAATCACTTTGTCTACACCTTGCAACACATGATAGGCGCGGTAAAATCCACCCGAGCTGGCGCAAGCGCCCATAGACAAAACATATTTAGGCTCCAGCATCTGTTGATAGATGCGCAAAATCACCGGCGCCATTTTTTCGGTGATGGTTCCCGCCACGATCATCAAGTCGGCCTGGCGCGGTGAAAAGCGCACGACTTCAGCCCCGAAGCGCGCGAGATCGTAACGGGGTCCCATGACCGACATCATTTCGATTCCGCAACAGGCCGTTCCATAGGGCATTGGCCATAACGAATTTTTACGGCCCCACGCCACGATGGATTCTAATTTAGTAGTGAATGCAAATGAGCGAGTTGTCTCGACCAATTCGCGATCCGCTGTTCTCAGTGCCTCAGCCACTGGAGACTCCTTCATCTATCTATAAAGAACCGTGAAAACCACAAAGTAGCACTGGGTCACTCGCTGGGCCAAGGATTTCGCACACCGTCCCAGATGTCGCCATGCTCCGAAAGGTCTAGTTTTTGGTCCAGTACTGGTTTCAAATTGAAACCAGTCCAAAGGCCTGAATAAACTTTTTCTCGACTGTTCCAATGGATGGAATGCAAAAAAAGTTTTCTGCCATTGGCCATAACCACGGAGGGACCCCAATGAAATTCTATTCTCTTTTTTTAGTTGCCCTATTTTCGAGCGGCCTAATGGCCAAAGGGCTCGAAGGCGACATGCTAGTTAAAATTGCACCGCAAATGAAGACGTCGACGATGGCGTCGATCCAATCCAAACTTCCCGTGGGCACACTGGTTGAAGATCTCGGCGTCGACGGATGGACGCACGTGAAGCTGCCGGTTATGTTCACGACTTTCTCCACCGTGCACACCAACACCTTGCTGAGTATGCCGGGCGTGATTAAAGTAGAGCCGAACCATATTATTAGATTGAATGCGACGTGGCAGCTCAACGATCCGGTGAAGCGCGCGGCGCTTTTAGAAAAAATAAAAGCGGGCGGCGGATTTCCCGGCGGGGACACTCCGGCGGCCGATAACCCAGCGATTCCCTCTAAGGGTAGTGGTGGATCGGGCGCGGATCCCTTGGTCTCGAAGCAATGGGGCATGACTCAAATGGGAGTGCGTGACTCCTGGACTGTCAGCAAGGGCCGCGAAGACGTGGTGGTGGCGATCATCGATACGGGGATCGACTACACGCACGAAGATCTGGTCGACAATTTGTGGCACAACCCTGGCGAGATGGGTAAAGACGCACAGGGTCGCGACAAATCTACCAATGGTGTAGATGACGATGGCAATGGATATATAGACGACACAATCGGTTGGGATTTTGCTTCCAATGACAACAAGCCTTTCGATTTGACCGCTCCGTTGATGGATATTCTTATGAACGGCGGTAACCCCGGCCATGGAACGCATTGCTCCGGTAACATCGCCGCGCGCTCGGATAACGGCAAAGGCATCACTGGCGTAGCTCCCGGCGTGAAGCTGATGGGCCTGCGTTTTATCACGGAAAAAGGCCAAGGCGATACCGCGGGCGCGATGAAGGCCATTCGTTACGCCGTCGACAATGGCGCACGCGTGATGTCGAACTCTTGGGGATCAGAGGGCGACGATCCGGCCGACACGAGCACGCAAGCGCTTAAAGATGCTATCAACTATGCCATGCAGAAAAATGTTTTGTTCATTGCTGCGGCTGGAAATGGCCATCAAGGCGTGGGCTACGACAACGATACGGATGCGAAGCCCGGCGTTCCAGCCAGCTATCCCATCGACAATATTATCAGTGTGGCCGCGATCGATGAGGCTGGAAAACTCGGCAGCTTTTCGAACTGGGGTGCGCGCACCGTGCATTTGGCGGCTCCGGGCGTAAGGGTGTTTTCGACCGTCACCCAGAGTGTACACTACACCGACACCTTGATCGATATGCCGGGAATGAAAGCGACCTGGGACGGCACTTCGATGGCAACTCCGCATGTTGCGGGTGCCGCGGCACTTTACATCAGCCTCCATCCGGAAAAAAGCTGGCGTGAAGTGAAGGCCGCGATCTTAGGCAGCGTCAAACGCAATCCGGCACTGGCTGGTAAAACAGTTTCGGGCGGTCAGCTCGATGTTCTAGCTTTGAGCAAGTTCTAAATTGTGGGAGCCAGTCTCACTGCGAGACTGGCTTTTTTCCTGGCTTTTTCTATTGTGAAAAACTAACGTCGAGAAATGACGGAAGAGCAACCCGAACTCTTAGCCCGACCATTTTGGTTCTACGTCAAAAAACACAAACTGTGGGTGGCTTCAGGACTCATCTGCTTGTTTTTGACCAACTTAATGGAAACCTTGATCCCCTGGCTGGTGGGCAAAACTCTCGATAAAATCAGCACGAACGTTCCACTGCACGAAGTGGGCGGCATTATCGGGCGCATTTTCATCATCATTTTGTTTTTGTCGGCATTTCGGTTTTTGTGGCGCGTATTGTGGGCGCAGTTTCATCACACGGTGGCGCAGGATTTGCGCAACCGAGTTTTTGACCGAATGGCGCAATTAGGGCCCACATTTTTTAGACCGCGCAAAATCGGCCAACTGATCAGTTTGATTTCCAATGATGTAAATTCATTTCGCATGGGCATCGGACCAGGATTTTTGGTGCTTTTCGATGGCATTTTTCTAATGTGTCTGATTTTGCCGTTTATGATCGCCATTTCGCCGGCGTGGACGTGGAAGACTTTGATTCTCATGCCGTTCGTGCCATTCACGGTGAATACCATTTTAAAATATCTGCATCGCGGTTTTCACGCGCGCCAGGAACGCTTTGCGGACCTTTCGGGTTCGGCGCAAGAAATCGTGTCGGGCATTCGCGTGATCAAAAGTTTTGCGCAAGAGCACAGCCAGACCCAACAGTTCAATGTGCATTCCACTGGGTTTCGTCGAGCCTGTGACCAAGTGGCTTGGTGGGACGCTTTGTTTGGCCCGTCGTTGGAATTGCCGGTGGCGCTGGGAAGTGTGCTTTTGCTTTTGCTCGGCACGCCCGATGTCATCGCGGGGCGCGTGACGCTTGGGCAGTTTTTCACATTTTACCAATATATTCAGCGCATGATTTGGCCGATGTCAGCGATTGGCGTGGGTCTGGGCAATGTCCAAGAGGGGCGGGCGGCGTTTGTACGCATTCGCGAAGTGCTTGAATTCGCACCCGATGTCCCTGACACCGGCAAGGTGGAGGTTTCAGAACTGCGCTCACTCGAGGTCCGCGATCTTTCGTTCACTTATCCGGGCACTCAGCAAAAAGTTTTGCACGGTATCTCCTTTCGTCTCGAGCATGGCCAGTGCCTGGGTATTGTTGGTATGACTGGGGCTGGAAAATCGACCTTGATCGACCTGTTGATTCGCCAGTATCCGGTCCCTCCCGGTACGATCTTGATCAACGATATTTCGGTCGAGCAGATTTCTTTAAGGAGCCTGCGCCAGTTGATAGGCATAGTGCCGCAAGAGGCGTTTTTATTTTCGCGCAAGGTTTCTGAGAACCTAGCGCTGGGGTTGGATCAATGGGATCTCGATGACGTGCGGGTGGCGGCGGGGCACGTGCGCCTCGATCAGGAAATTGAGAGCTGGCCCGAAAACTATGAGGCTCTGGTGGGCGAACGCGGGGTTAACCTATCCGGCGGACAAAAGCAGCGCATGACTCTGGCGCGCGCGTTGATACGCAATGCCGGCTTGGTGATTCTAGACGATGCCCTGAGCGCGGTGGACACCAAAACCGAGGGCCGCATTTTGGAACACCTACAAAACCAATTGCGGCATACCACTTCGATCATAGTTTCGCACCGTTTGGCGAGCGTGAAACAGGCCGACCTGATTCTGGTATTAAAAGATGGCCGAGTGGAGTCGCGCGGGCGCCATGATGAATTGGTGCAAGCCTCGGCCATTTACAAGGCGCTCAACGATATGCAAATGGAGGCGCAGCAAGCGTGAGCCAGCATTTCTTCGCTGAAGACAACGTCGCGCTAGAGCTCACCTTTGTGCGCTTATTCCGTAAATTATGGCCGGCGCTGTGGGCGCACCAGCGCAAGGTCATCGTTTCTCTATTGTTGGTTAGCACCTACGTGGTCGTCGGGCGAGCTCTACCATTTTTGTTTGGTTATGCCATTGATGAGGGAATTAAAAACCGTAATGAACAGGTTATCTTTATGGTGGCTATGGCATATCTCGGACTCGAGTCGCTACGTGCGGGGCTGTTATTCTTGCAAAGCTGTCATATTCAAAAATTCGGAAATTTGGTTTTATTCGATATTCGCGAACGCTTGATTGCGCATGTGCAGAGTTTGCCGGTGTCCTACTTTGAAAAAAACCCATCGGGCCGCACGGTCACACGCGTGACCAATGATGTTTTTGCTTTGGGCGAACTTTTTAGCCAAGGCTTTGCCGCGATCTTCGTCAACATGGTCGAGATGATTTCCATTTTCATATCGCTGGCGTTGATTTCCTGGATGATGACGGGCATCACGGTCGTGATTTTGCCGCCTCTTCTGTGGATCTGCTTTGTGCTGAGCCGTAAGATTCGCTTTCAATTCGGTGCGACCAAACGCAAATTGTCGATGATCAACGCCTTTTCGGCCGAGAGCCTAGGCGGCATCAAGATTTTGCAACTCTACGACCGCACAGATGAGGCGCAAACCTTTTTTGAAAAGCTTTCGAGTGAATACCGCGTGCTGCAGCTTTCTACCATTAAGCTGTTCGCCACGCTTTGGCCTGTCATTGAGGCTTTTAATATTTTTACTTTGGCCGTGGCGTTGTTTTTGGGCGCTTACTTCAACAAGTATCACGGCATGTCTATTGGCCATCTCACCGCCTATATCTTGCTGTTGCAGGGATTTTTCAAACCGCTGAAAAATATTTTGGAGCGCTACAATCAATTGCAAAATAGCTTAGCCAGCGCCGATCGGGTGTTCCATCTGCTCGACGAAATGCCGGAGGATAGCTCGGGGCGTGACTTTCCAGCCGGTCGACTGCATGGCCAGATCGATATTGAGCACATGAGTTTTCGTTATGGCCCCGGTTTGCCTGAGGTGCTTAAGGATATCCATCTCGCCATCAAACCAGGGATGTCGGTAGCTTTGGTCGGCCGCACCGGCAGCGGAAAATCGTCGTTGATCGCTCTGCTGCAAAAGCTCTACAATGTGGAGAAAGGCGACATCCGGGTGGACGGACTATCGCTCAGTGCGGTCTCGCCCAAAGCTTTGCGGCCCCGTATTGGCGTGGTTCAACAAGATGGCTTCGTGTTTAGCGGATCGATTTTAGCCAATATTTCGTTGTTCAATCCGAAGGTTACGCGTGAACGTGCCCTTTGGGCCGCTGAGCAGGCGCAATGCCAAGATATTTTGCGCAAGCACGGCGGGCTCGATGGGATGATCCAGGAACGTGGTTCGAATTTAAGCGCGGGTGAGCGGCAACTGCTCGCTTTTGCCCGCGTATTGGCATTCGATCCGGATATTTTGATTTTGGATGAGGCCACCGCCAATATCGATTCCGTGAGCGAGCGGCAAATTCAGAAGGCCACCGAAGTCGCCACTCGCGGCCGCACCTGCGTCATTATCGCCCATCGGCTCTCGACCATTTTGCATTGCGATTTGATTGTGGTCATGGACCACGGCCGCATTGCGGAGATGGGTAAGCATCAAGAACTCCTTCAACAGCGCGGTAAATATTCGGAACTTTATCGGGAAAAAGAAGTTCCCGCGAACGGGAGAATTTAATGCTACTACTCTTGTTTTTTTTCGGCGCGCAGCTGCACGCCGCCCCCAGTAGTTGTTGGTTAAAGCTCGACTACACGTACACCGACATCGCGTACAAGGAAGCGAAGATGACTGAGGCCGGCCGCTTCCCCGGAATTCGCGGGGAGTTGGGGTTGGGCCTGACCTCGATGATTGGCGCGAGCGTGGGCGGCCAATATATGGAGGGAAACTTAAACTACAGCGGCGAAACTTTTTCGGGCGCGAGCGCGAAAACCGTGACCAAAGATTATTTTAGCACCACCTATGGTTTGATTCATTTGTTTTTTGATTCGTGGGTTATTTCGGGAGGGATCGCCCAACGCGAATGGTTTAACAACCTCGTGATTTCCTATCGCCGCAGGCAAACGTATAGCTACTATCCGCTTGCCGCGACGATTTATCGCGGTCCGCTTTATTTTAAGGCCGAATGGGATTGGCATTTCAAAGGTAAAAACAAAACTTATATGTCCGATGTCAACGCCGCGGAACACGATGTGGAATTCGCGCAATCTTCTGGCTCCGGCTATGGCGCCGAAGTGGGGGTGACGATTCCCACCGCGATGGGATTTGCGACTCATGGTTTTGTGGCTTACCATCGCTGGGATATCGGCGACTCGGATGTGCAAAATGATGGGGTTTATAATTTGATGGAGCCCGCGAATCACACCACCGTTATTGAGGGCGGGATTGGGGTAAGTTTTTAGGTTTGTTCCGCAGAAGGCACACCGCCTATGGTGCGGGCGAGAATCCCAACGGTAACGTGCTGTGAAATAGGGTCTGATTCGTAATCAAAGTGACTTGTGTCGCTGGACCACCTGCAGGACTCGTCATCAAAACAGCTGGTGTTATCGAAGTACCCGCGGCTAAAGTTAACAAGGCACTCCCCGTCGGGGGTAAGCTACCAATCCAACTTCCATTTTGCGACATCCAAATTTGCGTATTCGACGCCGTGACGGTCACCGCAATTCCGACGATATCGCCCTGATGCAGCACAACTCCGCAAGAGCCCGTCCAGCCACCATTCGCCCAGCAAAGGCCAGTACCGTTCCCCGGATTCCAAACGAAGGTGGCCGCCCCGGAACCAGGGCTGCCGGAAGATTGGTCAAGAACCTGTGCCACACCTGGCGTTGCGATGCTAAACTCCAATGCGGCGCTCGCATCCAGAACATCAATGGAAAATTCCCAATAAAAACTACCCATACCCAGATTTGAATTGGCGGTAATACCTTTCCAACCCGAGCCGCTCAAATCGCTGTCTTGCGCTGTGCAGGCATTGGGCTGGGTGAAGGCGCCGCTGCTGTAATCCATCATCACGCTCGTCAATTGAAAAGCGGCATCACAAGGTTGAGGGGGAGGCGTGCTCAAAGCCAACACATATGGTCCACCACCCAGAGAACTCACTTGCGAAACCAATAAATTACCCACGCCGGTGGCATAGACTTGCGGTGATGAAGAACTCGAAAGGCTCAGCCCATTTAAGGAATTATATGGAGTACTCACGCAGCTAGAATCCAGGAACAAGGTTAAACCGGTGCCGGCATTTAAGCCCAGTGGATACGCGCTCGCGAAACTATCCAATCTTGCGCCCGCATTGTCATCCACCTCGAAGCCCAATGGAAAGCAGGGGCCACTTCCACCTTGAGTAAAGACTTTTATCTGCGCCGGAGTGGAATCGCCAACGTTAAAGGCAATGAAAACCGGCGCCGCCGAGGTCGTTGTCGTAAAGACCGCGTTGCCGCTTCCAACCGCATTCGGCTTGAAATAAAGAGTGAGCACGTGCTCGGTTGTAGATGAAGGGGTTGTCCATGGAACTAGGGATGCATCCGAACAATCAGACAGGAAGTGGAAACTGCCGCTGCCCGCCGTAAGATACGCATTGAATTGAAAGCTTCCAGTCGTCGTTGGATAGGCGCCGTTAAAGAATTCGAAATCCCACTCATAACATTGACCCGCAACCATGTTCGTTGCCGACGAACTTAACAAGACAACAGCGGATGGCGCCGCGGTCTGGGCAAATGCAAAATCGATCCATGAGGGCGACAACCCCGACGCCATTGGTGCGTTCAGACTGAGGGGATAATTTCCCGTCACGCTTGGCATTTTCATGTAAACAATAGCGCTACCATTGGCGTCGAGTTGAACGCTGGTCATGGCACTTGCACATGAACTGGAGGGATAAAATCCCGCCGCGCCCGTCGCACCAGCCATAGCCATTGAAATTGTCGGCGTGGTGGGTGTCGCGACCGCATTCCACCGGCTATCGACCGCCTGCAAATAGTAACCCATGCAAGACATTGTCGTTTGCGTACGCACCGGCACGACAGGGGTACCTAGTGTTGGCGGACTGGCTAGCGAGACCAGCGCGAGTTGATTCAGGGCACCCGCTCCGCTTTGATTGGGGCTTGCGGCCACCCCGGATTGGAAAAAGGCGAAAGAGCCGCCATAACGACGCGACAAAAGTGAGGTCTTCTTGAATGGACAGGCGATCACCTCAACCGGAGTCGCCGCCGTGATCGCCGCAGGCAGGTTCAACGAATTCCCAGAGTAGACGACGCCGGCCGACTGAAATGAATTGCTCAGCAATTGATCGCAGTAAAAATGGCCATTGTGATTACTGAATGGGAAAAGATCCGTGTTTTGCGCGTTCGCACCGGTGTAGGCCGCGTTCGTCGAGTAAAAGACTTCGATCCCGTCGATCGCGGCAAGAGTTCCAGGCAATAAATTCCAATTGACGGAGACCGGGCTGCCCAATGTGAAACCCAAATACCCGTTGGTTTGCGCCTCAAACGGGCCTTTGAAATTCAAGGCACTATCACCATTGTCCGCGTTGCCCGATCGTAAATAGAGATACGAATTGAATTCGTTCGCCCCGCCCATGCACGGAGTGGTTGTTTTTAACATACCGCCCGTCAAAATGCCGGCCTGCGCGCTCGCGATATTGGTCAATGAGGGAGTCCACTGCAGGGAGGAAGTGTGCGCGGAATCAGTATACCCGCCCCCGACGGTGCCTGCGGGATCGTAACAAAGTGTATTTGAGGATGTAACTCCGGGACCAAAAAAGCCGGTAATGTAGGTCGTGGGCTTGCGCTCATGTGCAGATCCGGCTCCCCACCATTGGAAGTTGTTTGGCACGTACGCCATCGCCACCGAGCTCAAACTGCCTTTTTGCAATATTGGATTGCTCACTGAGGGGTTGGTATTCACGTTGTCAAACAGGGTCGTACCGTCACCAAGCTGATAGGTAAAATTAATACTGTTGAGTCCGAACACGCTAAAAAACCCATTAAACATTTCGCGTAACTGGTCAGCAAAACTAAACTGATAATATTTATGCGATGCATTTTTTAAAGCAGTTGTAAAAAAATGTTTGACATGAATTTCTAGATTTTCCGTTGGCCTTGCCGTTAATTGGTGAGCCTTTCTTGATTCGTTTTAA
>JANXMF010000085.1 GCA_025354795.1 Pseudobdellovibrionaceae bacterium | reverse complement strand
CTGACTTGCGGGGGGATCAAAGCTGAAATGCCAAAGATGGCGTCGATAAATTTCTTCAAGCACGTGAATAATCGTCAAAGAATTTAGATTTTGCACGATCCAGAGCGGCATCGAATCACAGGTTTATGAGAGGATACCGCGAAGGTGTGCAACTATTTGATTTTATCCGCAATTGTGATCCGGTGCGCCGAACCCTTATAAATAGACCAATTCCCGACGCCCTTGCCATGAAAGTCGCGCCAGAATTCAATCACACCAAAATATCAAACGAAAATTTCTCCGGACAGGCGTGTTGCAATCTAAGTTCGAATGGATAAAAAATTGGCGCGCCCGGAAGGAGTTGAACCTCCGACCACTTGATTCGTAGTCAAGTACTCTATCCAGCTGAGCTACGAGCGCCCCATCCCTAAATATTCGGGAGCTTCACCTTTAGACATAAGGCGCCAGAAAATCAAGATCTTTAGGTATTTCCAGAACTTGAATTTAGGGGAGCGGTGTGGCAGCTTCGATTTAATAGCCAAAGACAGGTTCGGAGAAGTGGGTGAGTGGCTTAAACCAGCAGTTTGCTAAACTGTCGTACGGGGTAAACCCGTACCGGGGGTTCAAATCCCCCCTTCTCCGCCAACTCAAAAGTCATGGGTTTTTAGTACAGCAGGTATGTTACCGAAATCACAAACAAATGGTTTCAATGAGTTGCGAGATCAGTAGCGGAGACTCCATCACAGAACATCACACACCATCACGGGCGTGATCTTACTAGAATCTTACTGGAGTCTTAGTGGTAAAGTGCAGACTTCTGGAACATGAATCCATTTTTTCTTGAATCAAAGAGCGCTTTTTCAAATAGAAGGAGTGCTCACAATGAACCTAATTTTCAGAAGCCTGATTTGGCTTATCGAGTTTACGATTATGGTTGGTCTAGCGGGCGGATTGGTGGACATGACCCGAATGATGGGCCATGAAGCCATCAAGGCCCACAAGACCGGCATCGTGAGTTTGCGCGAGTTGAACCAAAAGTTAGTCGGAAAGTAATCGACCCCAAAAGAACTGCCCCTAAATTAGCTGAACCCAGGTTCGAACTAATCAAAAAAGGGGCATTTCTCTATGGAAAAACGCACAGCTGCATATTGCAGAGTTTCAACTTTTGATCAATCGACCGGAATGGAATCACAGGTCCGGGTGCTAAAAACTTACTGCGAGCAAAACGCGATCACGAACATCGAATTTTTCTGCGATGAGGGGATCAGTGGAACGAAATCGAGCCGCCCCGCGCTGGATCGAATGATGGCAGCAGTTGAGGCTGGCGAAATTTCTACTTGTATCGTATATTCGTTCAGTCGATTCGCGAGATCGACGACGCATCTGCTGAATGCTCTAAACAGATTCAAGGCGACAGGTACGGCGTTTGTCTCTCTCACAGAGCGAATCGACACGAATAGCGCGGTCGGCGTGGCAATCTTCAGCATCCTTGCTTCGATTTCTCAACTAGAGCGTGATTTGATAAGTGATCGCGTAAAGTGTGGGCTCGCCAACGCTCGCGCAAAAGGCAAATTGATCGGAAGAAAGAAGATGCGCGATTCAGTCTTGATTCGCAAACTTCTAAAAAGTGGTCTCTCGTTTCGGCAGGTAAGTTCGATCGCAAAATGTTCGCACGGATCTGTGTCGGCGGAAAAGGCCGCGATGAAAAAAGAAGAGTTGGATCTAACAAATAAATTGGCGACCCAGGCCGCAGCAGAAAAGGAATTGCGGGCAATCGGAACGGTGTTCCCGGAAATTCCAAAGGCATAGTTCCCTCGTGGAAAAAACAGCGGTCCGAGGTTGGACCTAGAAAACGGCGGGCCTTCGTGTCCGCCATTTTTTTATCTCTCGGGCGGTCAGAAAAACTGGTCTTTGTTCGGCTGGACTAAAAGCCAGAAGTCTCCTGACATCGGTCTTTCGAGCGGAAATCACGACGGCTGCGCATTCGCGTTGTCGCCGCGAGCATCATCCGAGTGTCATTGGTAACGCTTTGCACTAAATTAAAGTTATAGATTTCAAAATTTATAAACAAAATTACGCATATCTGGAGACCCGAAAACGGAAAAACTCATCGCGGATTTTTTCGAAAATCGGATTCTCGCTTCAAAATTGCGCGCTCCCTGAAGCGCACTTTGAACTAAATCACGCGCGGAATTTAGAACACGAGGCCTCACGTCAAAACGCTACTGCCGGACTACTCATTTTGTCCGCCCAAATTCATATCTCTATTGGAGCTTGTCTGGAGTGACATCACCAGATACGGTCGCCATCAAATGACTGACCCATGGCCCACCTATCATGATCTCATGCTCGCCTATCGAGACTGCCGCCTTCACAAACCGGCGAGCCATTCCCAGGTCGAATTTGAAATTAGGCTTGCGCAAAATATTGGCGCTCTATTCGACGAAATTCAGTCTGGCCGGTATCGTCCGAGGCCAGCAACATGTTTCGTCGTCACGCGGCCAAAACCACGAGAGATTTTCGCTGCCGATTTCAGGGACCGTGTAGTGCATCACCTATTGGTGACGCAGCTTGAGCCGGTTTGGGAAAGAAAGTTCATCTTCTCGAGCTTTGCGTGTCGTCAGGGAAAGGGGCCACACGGCGCGGTTCGGTATCTTCAGCGTAGGGTTCGTGAGATCAGCCAAGGCGGACTTAAACCTGTGTGGATCTTGCAACTGGACATAGAGAAATTCTTCGTAACCATTGACCGAACTATCGTGTGTGACCTTCTACTCAAACACTGTCACAATGAAAAACAGCGGGAGCTTATCAGCGTCATTTACAGCCATGATGCGCGTAAAGGCTCAAAAAAATCAGGTGATCCCGCAAGCTTTGGGCTGATTGCCAAGGGGAAAAGCTGGTTTGATCAGCCGCCCGAACGCGGGATTCCAATCGGCAATTTGACAAGCCAGTTTGGCGCGAACGTCTACCTTTCTGGCCTCGATCATTTCGTGCAACGCGAGCTGAAACCAGATGCCTATTTGCGCTACATGGACGATCTGCTCCTTATTGACCGTGATCCGGACAAGATCCGCGATCAGGCCGACGCCATCGATGGCTGGCTGGTCAACAATCGTGGTCAGCATCTCAATCCTGCAAAAACTAATTTTACTACCCTCCTCCGAGGAATCACATACCTTGGATATATGTTGCGACAAACCGATTCGCAAAAGGAGCCGCTGCAAGTTTTCCCAGAGCCCATAAAAAAATGGCAACTGGTATCAGCGCTGAGAAAGCTGGAAAGCCTCGGCCTTCCGGTCCCACGCCGCCCGCATCCACTTGCCCCTTTGATTAACGCAAAGGACGCCATACAAAACTTAGCAAGCATCAATTCCAGGCTTGGGATTTTGGTCCATTCACGGAGCTTTTTGGTTCGCAAGCAAGCTCTTGAGCACTTCATCGCTCGGACCACGTTGAACCATGAATTGCCAAGAGATTTTGCGGATCATTGGTGCCCATACCGTATAAAAAAGGGCTACCGTGCGATCACGCAGCGATAGCCCCCGTGCTCCTCTCCCAGCCTAGCGACCCGACACGCAGCGAACCGCATTGTTGTTGTTGCGGTTGTCGTTGTCGACGTCACCATTGTCGCCATTGAGATCGAAGGCGTTGTCGGAATTATTTGAATTGACCGACGACGACCAAAACCCCAAGCGTCCTGTTCCAAGCCCGCCCAGAGGTCCAATGGATATCTGGGCTTCGTCACTTCTCGCCGGTCAATCTTCATCACCGGCCGGACTCCCGTGGAGAGCTTAAACACGCTCGCAAAAGTCCTTAAACTTTGCGATTCTGGTCTTAAGCACCGCCGCAGACGCTATTGGTAAATGTTGAATTCGCCAAGTCTTTTCATGGGGATTTTTTCGCCGCTTTTCGATCCCAGCTTATCCAGCCTTGAGTTTGCTTACCGATCTCATCAAGGCGCTCCGATAAGACCCTGAACTCGCCTTCGCTGATGCCACGCAAATCAAATAACAAGCGTAGGAGCGCCCATTGCACGTCGATCTCAATCAACAGCCGGCCAAGCGGCGGAGTCTTTTCTTTAGAAGCGTTGGCGACAACGACACATTTGAGCATCTTGATCGCCGACTGAAATGTCTCTTGCCCAAGATCGTATTTCAACGCCTTTGGCAGTTTCACTTTCAGGCGATAGGTTTCCCGGCAAAACGCATAAATCGCAACATAAAGCGGAAGGTGCCGAGTGCGCGCCATGATGCCACCTCGCCTTTTAAGACATGCTGGAGTAGGCCAAAAAAATACTGGGGCGCTTACGCGCCCACAGAAAATAAATACAAATGATCAAATCACTAAATTGACACTACCACGCCTAGCGACCCGACACGCAGCGAACCGCAATGAAGTTGTCGCGGTTGCGGTGGCCGCTGTCGACGTCACCAACGTCGCCATTGAGATCGAAGGCGTAGTAGGAATAACCTGAATAGACCGACGACGACCAAAACCAATTGCTGCCCAGGTCACCAGGGGGACGTTGATATCCTGAATAGCTATAATAGAATTCGTCTTTGCTGCCGTCTGAGTTTTGAATGTTGCTGATCTTGTAACAATTTTGATCTTTACCGCATGTATCCACGATGCCTTTAGCACCAAGACTCATTGAGAGCTGAGCCAATTCGCGAGCGCTTGGGAGATGGGCCGGTTGCTGTACATTACTCGGATCTTGGCAATATTCAACGGCGGCTGGCTGGGTCATCAATTTCGGACCGGCGGCGTTCTTGGCGATGTCAAGAAACGTGGGCATCTGGCCAGCTTGAAGTTCTTTGATTGGCGCGTCCACTTGGGCTCGCAGTGCCTGGCATTCAGTAATGGTATTGCAGATTGGTTGAGCGGCACGGGCATTTGCCGAGATCAAAAGCATTAGGCCACCAAGTAGCACAAACTGGTTTCTAAATAAACTAACCATGACGTTCTCCTTCATTACTTAAGCCACTCCGATGCCCTGCCTCGGTTGAGACGTCAAGCTCAGAACGGACGGGTTTGATGGATTTGATAAGCAAGCTTGAGGCCAGGCATTTTCCAACCTGGTTGACGCTTAATTTCAAATTGACGGGATCAGCAAGCCGCTGATTGGCGTTTCCTATGGTTTTTGGTGACGGTTTGGGCTCTTTTTCAAGTCCCTGGCCCCACAAGACTTTCAACTGAGAAACCAGCTCAAAAAACTTCTGTCATCTCAAATAGTTGTACAATCTCGACCCCAGTCAGGGCTGTTTTGTGATTTATATGGTATTATAAACATAAATGTGATAAAAAACAACTATGAAGGCAACCCTTCTGCTTGAAAGCCATCAATTGTTTGTCACCAAGGCCGGAGGGATCGTGGAGATTCACATGGACTTATATAAGGTGGAAGACAGCGCGGGCCTCTCAGGATCGGAATTCAGATTCAGTTGGATTGCATTTGATTCCGACAACCCTATGCGGCGTGTGCTATTTGATTCGCATCCACCAAAAGGTCCGCACTTCCATGTGGATGATGATTCTAAAGGCCAGGCTTTTGCTTGGGTTTCCGTCTCCGATGCGATTCGCCTCTTTCGCGAGAAGGTGGAAGAGCATTTTGGCGAACTCGAAGTGGTCCCAGACGACGGAGGTCAGCGATGAAGACGTTCACATTTCGGTATGACCCTAAGGCTACGCCTGATGAGCTCTTTGCGAGAGTCGAGGTTGCTGCGAAAACAGGTGTCCACGATATTCGTAAGGATGAAATAGCCTCAAACTCAATCCACGCGATTCTATCGGCCATGACTGAAGGTCGCCTGCAAGTCTTCTACGCCGTTGCCGACCACAAGCCACCTTCCATGTACCAATTGGCTCAACTCCTTAAGCGTGATCAAGCCAATGTCCTACGCGACGTAAAGGCGCTTGAAGCCATGAAACTGATCAAACTCATTTCAGAAAAGGATGGGGACCGTGAACGCCTGCGTCCGGTGGCAAACTATGACCGTATCGTTTTCGACTTCGGTGCAGCCGGAGCCTCCGGTAAACGCAAGCGAGCCGGCTCAGAGTAATAAAAAGAGCGCCCTCGGGGCTATGTGGATCGCTACCGACATCACCGCCTTTTGGGACGCAATCAGATAACAGGATTTGCGAACGGATCATTCCCTCTATTGGCGCGCGGTCCGAATGCGCGAATGAATACACTGTTTTTATTTATAACAAGTG
>JANXMF010000070.1 GCA_025354795.1 Pseudobdellovibrionaceae bacterium | reverse complement strand
AAAGGATGTTGAACAAAACCGCATGAGGCTTCTGATCAAACGCATCCAACGACTCCAAGGTGAGATTGAGCAACTGCTGATTTAGATTTTTTCTCATTATTCCATGTCAAAGTTTGTCCGGTGCCAAATGGCCGGATAATTACCCGAAGCGCTAGCGTGGAGAAGGAGTCATTCACTGGGCAAAATTCTCTTTCGTTTTCACGAGCTCAAAATTCGTCGCTGAAAGAAGCCGACCCTCCGAGAGTCCCTGATTGAGGGGATAGCGCAGGCCATTTTTCGGACACTTCGCGAATTGACGCTCGTAAGTTTTGGAAATGTGACACGTACCCTGACATGGGCGAGCATAGTTCGTCTCGCGGCGTAGCTAATCGGCGCGCCAACACTCCAGGCACTATCACGTTCCAATTCAGCAGAGCCGTTTTTTTCATTTCGCGGGCCGAAATTTTTTTCGATAGATCGCAGAATCTCAATTCCAAAGTCAGTGCAGAGCGAATTCTCGATCACACGCCTTTTGCGAAAGCGAATTTTTTGAAAGGGGCTGCGCCCCTGGAGCTGCACGTTTTGACCCATTTAGATCAGTCTCCTTTGAGGATTCATTTTTTGCTGGGGTCGTTCAAAGCGGAGTTCACGCCGAAAACTCAAGCAGAAGCGCTTTCCGCCTAAGCATCAGGGTCCTCTCTCAAGGGAGGGCCGCGTTTCTTCAAAAACACATTTAAATAAAGGAAATCAATATGAACATCGAAATACAATCACGACTCGAAGCCCTCGCTTTTAAGAAAACAATTCCGTTCTGTTACTGCTGCTACTCCGAAGCTCCAACCGGGCGCTGTGCAAAATGCTACTCTGACGATCTCATGCGCCTTCTACCCGGAATCGGATGCGAATACGGCACCGAATGGGTAATTGAAGATCTCCTCAGAAATATCGAGAAGGTCGATATCAGCGAACGCTTTGAGGATTCGATTCGGTCGTACTATCCCAAAGAAACATCAATCGGCTGGCTAAAAGTTAATACGGCTTCGGCCATCAAGGATCTCGACCCCATAAGCTGGGACCTCGCAAAAAGCGAGTGGGCTGACTCTGAAGAACAGGAAGGAACTCTGCTCACTTTCGACAATGGCTCGACCTACTTCGATCCGTCTGAAATCGAAAGCTTTCTCGATAGCGAGGGGGTCTGATGACCCCTTGCCCGAAAGGGCCTACATGATAAACTTTTACTAGCAAACCGGAGACGGAATGCTAGTATTATCAACGACCTGCACAGCTTTTCCCCGTGTTATAGTGTTCTAGTAATTAGAGCCCTATTTCCAGGGTTCATTAGCAAGGAGCACTATGAAGGACTCAAAAGAGCAGATTCAAATTCCTACTAAAGACGGACTGGCAGAGGCTCGAAAAAAGCTGAAAGAAATGCGCCATCCCGAACCTTCTCCTGAGTTGGTCAAAATTATCGACGAGGTTACTCGTGATAAGAAGCCAAAGCAGGAAGAAGACATCGCGGCTCGGCCCCGCAACTCTGATCTTGAGGCATAATTGACGTGGGAAAGGCGCTCGCATTCTCATCCATAGATCAATACCTCAAGACGCTCCAAGCGCCTGTTCCTGGATGCTTAGTCGATACCCAGTTTCTCATTGCCGCGACTGAAGAGCTGCATCCGTTTTATGACGATGCCGAATTTCTTTTTCAAAAGTTAGCTGCATATCAGATCCCGATATTCACGACCGTTACAACGCGAGCTGAATTCATCGACGTTAGACGCCGATTTATTCTAACGGAAACGCTCCTCGGGATGCTAGCGCCTGGATCAAAATGGAAAATCTCTGAGACTGTCCTAAAGAAACTGCGCGCGCAAAAAACTTAGATTGATACACAGGCTGCCGACAACAATTTGCCACTTTTGCCCGACGGTCGCATCAAAGACTGCAAAGAATGTTTCATGCCCCGTAGTCTTTCTGGTCAAATCGGATGGATTGAACTTTGTCGCGAATTTCTCGGCGGTCAATTGCTTGAATCTTGGAACGTATTGGTCGAAAGCCTAAAAATAAATTACCTCGATACGCGCGGTGAAATGGCGTCGAACCTTCTTACGAAAAAGCTCGAATGGGAAAAGATGTATTCCATATCGGAGACCACAGGTTTGTCCTCAAGTGACTCCATGATAGTTAATGTTCTCCAAAGCTCAAAGTTTCCATTTATCGTCAGTGCGGACTTCGACATCGCATATTCAGTTGTCGCAGATTCAACGGATAAAACCGCACTAATTCCGGATAACCTTCACTACCAAAAAATTAAGAGCCTGCGGTTCTAAAAGAACTGTATTATTTTGCGAAGGGTGGGCGAATTTGATCGCCCACCCTTTCGAAAAAAAATCACTCAGGGAACTTAGCTTCAGCCTGCATTCTGGAGCGGAGTTGCGCGCAGAAATTCAAGAAATGCGGCAGTCATCATAAAACCGAGGAACTCGTCTTTAGAAATTGGTCCACGCGTTTCGATATATTTCTGCCGCAAAAGCTCTTTGCGATCTTCGTGCGTTAGCGACTGCTCTTGGAGCGCATGGAGGTGATCTTCGGTAACAAGATCGAGCGCGAAATTCAGCAATTGATCGGGTTTGATTTTTCGACCGGCCCGTTTTTTATTGGCAACCGCCAAAAGACGTTCCGCCTTCTTTTGCGTTTCCACCTGCACACGGATCGACTTCAGTTTGTTCACTTGTTTGGCTGCGGTTTTCGTAGTTTTCGTTTGCATGGTAATCTCCATTGAATTTGAAAAGTTGTTAGTTTGCGACCGCGATTTGCGGCATTTGCTTGGTTGGTTTTGCTTCGTTTGCTTGCGCAGAACTGCGCAGGATTTGGCTTAGGACTGCACGCACAGCCGTTAGCTGTTCGTCGTCCATACGGTCGATCATCGCGCGACAGTCGTCCTTCGGACTGCCTATCGGCGCTCGTCCCATCACCTTATTGAAGTCTTCAACCGTAAGGCCATATGCCTTCACGAGTTGCTCAATTCGATATTCGGGAAGTAAGAGTGAGCGCGCTATTTGATGGACTCACTTCGATGGTTTTTGATGGCGTCAGTGCAGCGCGATCGGATGGATAAAGAACGGCCCCGCTTGATTTTATCGAGCGAGGCCGAGTAATGCGTCCGATTTTATTTTAAGAGCAAAGCTGAAGGTGATTTGCGACGACCGCCCGCTGATGGCGGCGGGAATAATTCAAAAAATAATCCCTCATCAAGATGACGTGCCTCTTTGTGGATGGCGATTGCCAGACACTCGGCCGCTAAGTTCATCAGGACACGAGGACTGCCGGCTGCGTGTTCAACGAGAGTATCCATGAGCCCTTGCGTGAGCAGGTTCGAGTTTCCGGCGAGAGTGAGGCCATCTTTAAGAAGCTCAAGGAGTTGCGGTTTAAGCCATGGCTCCATGACCAAACGAGTTTTAATTCTGTTGCCAAGTGGGATTAAATTTTCATGTTTAAACGCATTCGTCAGACGAGTGTCACCCGTAAGCACGACGGTCAAAAGGCTTGATGAGTCGAACTTCTCCATGGATAATAACCGCAACTCCGAGAGCACGGTATGCGGCATCTCCTGCGCTTCATCGATCAAGAGTACGGGCTTTAGAAGTGTAGTGCTCATATGATGTCGCCATTTCTGGCGCAAATTGTTGTAGCCGCCCCACCGATTGCTCGTGCGTAGTTCAATTCCAAAGAGAGCACCCATCTCGCGGTAAAAATCAACCAGACCACTTTGGGGGCGGATAATATCGCCAACGGTGATCTCGGGTATTTTCGATAGATGATCATAAAGAGCCCGAAGATTGGCTGACTTTCCAAGTCCACTCTCGCCGGTGATCAACGCAAAACCGCCGTCCATGGTCAGTGTTTCGACTCGATAGCAAAATTGATTGAAGCGCGCGGTTTTAAAAATTGCTTCAGGCGGAATGTCTTGAGTAAATGGATTCCATTTAAGTCCATAGAGAGCTTGTATTTTTTTAATGCTCATTGATTTTATTCCTTTTCTTCTGGTGTTTGTGCTTCTAATTCATCGCCATGTGCTTTCGGATCAACGATGTAGGCTGGGGGTAAACCTGAGGCCGCATATTCGGCCATTAGGCTTTGCAAAAGTGGCGGTGTCTCATCCATACCGGGCAGCGGGAGCTGTCCTGGCAAAACAGATGTGCCGAGTGCTCGACGAAGTCCATTAGCATTTTTTCTTCGATCCAATGGATAAAGCGGCGCAAGAGTTGCGTTGGTTCTTGGGTCGACCAAGTGAACTTGCCTTAAATCCCATTCTGCAAAGCGAACTGTGACTCTGACAAGAGATCTAAAAGCTGACGGGATTTCAAAACGTTTTCCACTGATGGAAATGGTACAATCGCTTCGTCGTAAACTTCGGGATTCGTCTCTTCGGAACGAAAGCGTCAGCACACTCGACTCCGGTGAGTCACGAAGGACCGACTTCCCGTTAAGGAAGCGCGCCATCGGGCTCTCAAGGGTCTCTGAGTGAACAGAGCGGTTGTATTCCATCTCAACCCAGGCTTGCGTAATTGTATTCAGCTCTTCGAGCGATAAATCGCGACGGCCCTCGACCATCGCCATCATTCGCCCTTCGAGCGAGCCCCAAAATGATTCCTGTTTACCGTTCTGATAGGGGCTATACGGGAGCGTCGTGTCATGAGTAATGCCGTGTCGACTTAACCCCTCGGTGAACTCTGCCGATTTCATCGCCGAACCGTTGTCACTCATTAACGCTCGAGGCATTCCACGTTTCTGAAGTGCTTGTACAAAACCATGCACGAGCGCCCGCGTGTCTTCCCACCAGTACCATTGCAAATGGCAGCACAGACGTGAGTGATCATCGAGGATTGAAAGAGCTAGTGGCGTCACTAACTCGCCACGCTCAGTGCGGATTTGCCGTGAGGCATGATGGAAGTCCAAGTGCCAAAGGCCACCCACATACTCGACCTCATAAGAGCGAACCTCGTGACTTTCAAGTCTCGCTTGCGCCACCAGTCGGCCCGGCGCAAATGGCGATCTAACTCGCGGCTTGCGATCCCAACCTTTTTGCCGCATGTAGCGAAGTATGGTCGTGTACGACGGTGCCATACCATAACTCGGGTTTACCTTGAGCCACGCTCGCAAATTATCGAAATGAAGCTGACCACTCCAGCTTGCGTGACTGAGATAGTTTTTTTGCAGCCAGCTTTTCATCTCTGGCGTCATGTGCTTTGTTGTGCCCAAATCGCTACGAAGTTTGCGACGCAAACTTCCGACCGGATCTTTTCCTTGATTAAGACTTTTATAGTACCAACGCTCAATCGTTGGAACGGGGATTTGATATTTATTTCCCTTGATCGGATGCGTCCACTGCGTTTTTGCCAACGCGTTCATTCGCCCCTTTAGCTCGCCCTTTTCTGGAGGGTCTGCC
>JANXMF010000062.1 GCA_025354795.1 Pseudobdellovibrionaceae bacterium | reverse complement strand
TGGGTATCCAGATGACCTGGTGGCCTTCGGGGAAGTGATCGTGGACGAACAGTCGAAGGGACCGGGCGGATTTATCAGTGGCCTGCTCAACATCGTGCTTTTGCCCCACATCTATCAGGAGTTCCGTCTAGTGATGGTGGAGAATCCGCTGCTACACATTGGAGGGACGTTGGAAAAAGTCGAGGGCGTGGTAAATATCAAAGCGCAAATGATCAAAGCGTTGCCGGTTGAGAAGATGCTCAAGCACTTAAAGGCCCAGCTGCCCTCGCCGGGTTTTGATTTTAGTAAATGTGTTGATGATCATACTGTCGGTTAGAGCCCTCCTGTAGTGAAACCGGAGAGATCCGGCAGCCATCTTTGATAAAAATGTTGACGTTGAACCGCAACCCCGGCGTCAGATTCCCCAACCACAGCGCGATAGGCCTCGGCAAAATCATAGCGTGCGCGCTCCAAAGGCGAATCTCCCGGCGCGGCCAGTAATTCTGACCGCCCGAGGTCCATATTATGTAAAATCCCTGCGTAAATAGCATTGTATAACGGCGTGATTCCCATTTCGCGTAAGGCCTGGCGTGTGGCAGTGACCTTCTTTAGGGAGCGGGTGAATTTTTCCAACTCGACGATGGTGAAATCCGACGCTCGCAAATTGATTTTGGGCACGACTCCCAAAAACATCAAGAGTCGCTGGGCGGTGCTGCGATCTTGCAGATCGGTGATGCGTCCAAGCAAGACCATCGGTAAAAAATTATGCCGCAACTGCAGCATATAAATCGCTTCCTGACGGAACAGCAAAATCTGCTCATAGGAACGCGGATATGGACCTGGCGGTGTTTCCTGGTCGCGACCGCGCAGCGCCGTAAGCACGATTTCATACATGTTCACAGGGTCCACTTTGTGCTCACGCAACGTGGCTTCAAAATGTGGCGTCACTTTATCAAGCATAACTCCCATCGAGCCGATCGCTAGATAGGAGCGGTTTGGGCGCCAAATATCCACCGCGAAATCGCGCGGAACATGTTTGACTGAGCGGTCGAACAAAATCTCGGCGGTGTGACGAAAGGCTTCGTCCAGCGCGTTCAAATCACTGCGGTAGTCACCCTTCCAATATTGAAAAGATGCCGATTGCATGACCCCGCCCGCCGCGAACAGATAATCCGGTTCGGAATTCAAGTGTGCATCAGGACTCCTCGGGTTCGCGGCCGGGCCTCCAAATAACAGCTCAATCATTTGGTTGAAAATCTGAAAGGACGTGCCATCGAGCAGTTCATACTCCACGTCATCAGTACGATTAGCCAAGTGCTCCGATCGCGACCGGATATCTCTGGAATTTTCGCTGATCTCTTTGGAGGTGTCGCGAATTTCTTTGGAGGTATCGCGAATCTCCTTGGACGTGTCGCGAATGTCCTCAGACGTTTTCTGTACCGAACATCCTGCCAGCAGCACTATCAAAATGGCCAATGTGAGTTGCAACTTGGTGTCCCCCTTTTGTCAGATCGTTTTAACCACAAAGATGGGAATTTGTACCGCGAAATCGCCAGATTCAAGCGCGGCCGGGCTGCGACCTAAAAATTATTCATGGTAAATAAAAATTGTATTAATCTGGGTTGGTGTCGGCAGGCTTTCTCTTGTCGGACTTGACCTCGTCGCCCGCGAGCAGCGCTTCGACGAAAGCTCTGACCTTCGCTTGCTCAGCCCCCGTTTGGGTTTTGGCGAAGGTATCCTTGGACCACTGGTCCTGAGAGGCGCCGAGGTCGGCCGAATTGGCCTCCGCCGCACCGGCGGGAAAGAGCATAAAGAGAGCGCACAGAAAACTGGTCATAAACCGATAGGATTCAAGGATTGGGCCAAGGTACCTATCTATAGGTATCTGAAATTACTAGTTATTTAAGTTTCGGTTCGCGCAGCACCGGGACTAAAGCGATCAATCTTTAGACGCCTGACCAGCGAAAGAGCTTGGCGAGCCCCGCGCTTTTAGGTTAGCTGCTACATGCCTTTGACGTTCAAACGCTTCCCCATTTTCAAAGTCTCCGCCACTGGCAATGACTTTTTATTGGTGGATTTGCAACAGCCGGAAGCTCAAGCCTTATGGCGGAACGACTTTGCAAAAACCGCGCGCGGCGAGTGGGTGCGGCGCTGGTGCGACCGCTTCATTGGGCTTGGCGCCGACGGCGCAATGTTTTTAGAACCCGCCGACGGCGTCGATTTTCGCTGGGACTTTTACAATTCCGACGGCGGCCAAGCCGAGATGTGTGGCAACGCGGCCCGAGCCGTGAGTCTTTACATGTCGCACACCCGCAAAATTAAACACCTTAAGTTTATAACCGGCGCGGGCCAAGTCGAGGGCTGGGTCCATTCTCCCAGCGATATTGAAATCCGCATGCCCGCGATTACCGAAGTCGAACTCATGCCGGCTTACGATTTTGTTCGCGCGGGGGTGCCGCATGCCGTGCTGCGGGTTCCTGCGGTTAAAGATCTGACCGCATTGCGTGCGAGTGCGGCCGCCATTAAGCGCGAAATGCGTTTTGCAAGCGAAGGCGTCAACGTCACCTTTGTGCAAAACTTGGGCATTGATAAAATCGCCAGCGTCACATTTGAGCGAGGCGTGGAAGATTTCACCCGCGCCTGCGGCACTGGCGCGGTCGCGGCCGCCTATTCGCTCTTGAAAGGCGAAGAACAGCGGAAAATCGAAGTTCAAGTACCGGGAGGCAACCTCTTTGTGGTATGCAAAGAGGGTCGGCCACACCTAAGCGGACCCGCTCTGGTAGTGGCTGAAATGCATATTGTGCAGGAGGAATAATGTCGTTGTCGGTTGAGCAACTGGGCAAACCACTCAAGATCATTCGCCATGTGCAAGAAACGCCCGAGGCGGTTTCGTTAACCCTCGAAATTCCGCCCGCGCTTAAGGCCCAGTACCATTATCAAGCCGGCCAGTTCGTCACGTTTTTTCTAAACCTAAAAGGCGAAGCGCTCAATCGCAGCTATTCGCTTTCAAGCTCGCCGCTCGTCGACCAGGAATTTCAAATCACGGTTAAGAAAGTTCCCAACGGACGGGTGTCTAATTTTTTATGCGACAACGTGAAAGTCGGCGACACCCTGATGACCTCGCCGCCGGCAGGGCACTTTTTTAAGCCGGGATTCGAAAGCAAAGGCACCCACTACTATTTGTTCGCCGCCGGCAGTGGCATAACTCCGGTTTTTTCGATAATGAAAACCGTACTGGCGGCCTCGACACTAAACCATGTTACTTTAGTTTACTGCAATCGCAACGAAGACGCCATCATTTATCGCGCGCAGCTCGAACGGTGGGCCAAATGCCATCCGATGCAACTCGATGTGATTCATGTTCTCTCAAAACCCACGTTTAATTGGCCCGGCCGAAGGGGCCGCATTGATCGCGAGCTGGTTAACGAGTTGCTGGAGCGCCCGGATTCTCGCACCCGCGAATACTATCTTTGTGGCCCGGTCGAATTTATGCACCTGATGCGCAATTCACTGATCGAACATGGGGTCGCTAAGGAATTGATTAGAGAGGAAAATTTTGCCGTCAGCACCCACCGGCCCGACGTCAAGATCAATGAAAATTGGACCTTTATCGGGCCGCAGACCAACGTCGGCGAAACGCCTGAAAAAATTATCGCCATCATCAATGGCGAGACGATTGAAGTCACCGCCAAGCCGGACCAAAGTGTACTTGAAACCCTTATCGAAGCCGGTGCGCAGCCGCCTTATTCGTGCATGGACGGCGCGTGCATGGCGTGCCTCGCGAAAGTGCAAGAGGGTCGAGTCTATCAAGAGGATCCTGGCATTCTCACGGACGACAATATTCGCAGCTGCGAGGCCCTCACTTGCCAAGCTAAACCGCTGTCTAGGACCGTGCGAATTTCCTACGACGATCTCTAAGTCCCTGCGATCCTATGGGGTATGCTGCGTTCGTTAGGTTTGCTGCTGTTCACGCTGCACGTGCAAAGTGCTTGGGGTGAATTCACCAGCTATCATTTTCCCAATCCCGTCGGCGCAATGTATGATTTGCCCGTAGGCGAAGCTCCAGGTTGGAGTGAGTCCACCTGGGTGAGTCTTGAAGTCGCCGCCAGCAACGTTTGGAATCGTCAAGCTACGTTTATCGACACGCGCAATGGCAACACTTACACCTACCTCGCCGACTTTGAGCAAGAAACCGCATATGCCAATCTTGGCTTCGCGCTCACCCCAAGCCTAGCACTATCATTCGAAGTGCCCTACATCGTGCACAACAGCGGCTTCATGGACGACGCCGTTGATCAGTTTCACATCTTGATCCAGAGTGACCGTTTCATGCGCAACGACAATCGCAAGTTCGGCAATCATTTCAAAATCCAAACCAACGGAATCGACCAGCTCACCACCGAACACGCCGAGGGCGTCGGCAATTTCAAAGCCAAATTAAAATATTGGTTATGGCACTGGAGGGCCGGCTCGCCCGGTGCTTGCGATTGCGGACTCGCCATTTCAGGTCAAGCTAAGTTTCCCACTCAGCGGCGCCAGCACGGCCTGACTTCAGGTCACAATGACTATTCGGGCTTGGTGCATTTGGGAGTTCCGCTCGGAGCCAATTCGGGCGCGTGGGCCACCGCGGCCATCACAAAACTAGGGGCCAACGACACCTTTCTCGGTTGGCCGCGCCGCGAATGGCTGCAGATGTACGAACTAACGCTCAACATTGGTCTGGAAGGGAATCTTTCCTTGATTTTGCAGGGCCGCGCCGATTCGCCGCTTTTCAACAAGCAATACCTCTCGTTCAATTACACCACCAGCACCGAGCAGGAGCAGCTCGAAGAAAAAATCGCCTCAGGTTGGAACTCGCTGGTGGAATGGCGCGGATCGGAAAACATCGGCCTAGGCTGGCGCTGGGGCAAAGGCAATATGGTGGACTTCTTATTTGTAGAGGATTGGGCTATCGGCACGCAAAATAAAGCGGCGGATGGCCTATACGTGAACAACGCGCCCGATTACCAATTCATAACCCAATGGCATTTTGCTTTTTAACTCGGTCATGCTATCTTAGCAGCTTTCGAAAGGCGACATCCGGTGATTTCTCCATTCCGGTCGAAGGCTATCTTTATGAGAAGGGTCAGCCGAGCGGCGCACTCAAATATTTTTTAATCTCCGGCAATGTTTTGCAGCTGCTTGGCGATGTGGATGCCGTGGGCAGTGATGCACTGGCGCCCGTCGGCACAATCATTTGCCCTTTACTGCTCGTTCATGGTTTGAATGTGAGTGGTTAATCTTAAACTAAGGAGTCGCCTATGAGGCGCTGGTTGTTACTCGGTTTTTGTTTAGTCGGGGCGACTAGCTGCGCCTCACGCTCAGTTTTACCCTCCGTCGACGAGGTCAAAGTCAGCCGTGATGAACCAAGCCCGAAGTGCAAAGCCATGGGCAAATTGACCGGCACCACCAGCTCCGTGCGTGGTACCCAAGAGCAAGCCTTGGCAGATCTCAAGCGCGAGGCCGCCAACAAAGGCGCGAACTATTTGCAAGTGAAACAGTTTTCTGACAATGGCACGATGGTCACGGGGTTGGCTTACGAATGCCCCTGATTCTCGCCGCACTCTTTCACCCGGTGAACGATATCACCACCAACTTGGATTCGCCGCCGCGGTACGTTTTTATTCAGACACTGCACCAGGATCGGCCGCTCACTTATCCTGAAGCCTTTAAAGAAAAGCAGCGCCGGCTTTATCCCGATCTTAAACCGCTCGAGCTAAGCAAACCTGCGGATGACGTTTTTGCCACAGCCCTGCGCCAAGCTGAAAGTCAGAAGGGCTGGAAGGTGGTCTCGGTGGATGCTGACCAGCGCCGCATTGAGGCTGTTGCGACCACTGCGCTGCTGAAGTTTTCCGATGATGTGGTGATTGAAGTGAAAGCGAACACTAGCGGCGGCTCGGTGGTGAATATGCGTTCGCGCTCGCGAGTGGGCCGAAGTGATTTTGCCGCTAACTATTTTCGCATTCGGGACTTTTTGAAACTGCTCTAATTTGGAGGGGCCTCGCTGCTGAGCCCCCCTTGCCTGAACACTTTGAAAAGCCCGCCTCATCAAATGCGATTTGCGAGCATCCCGTGCCAAAGACACGACCCTAAGTCTTTAAAACCGAGCCCAAGAAATCCTTCGTCCGCTGCAATACCGGCAGCGGAATCTCATGAGCCCCCTCAAACGCCAAAAGCGATCCCTCCGCGCCGGCAGTCTTAAGCATATCGCTTAATTTGCGCGCGGCCGAGAATGGAATGACACTGTCACGGGTGCCATGACTCTGAAAATAAGGTTTTCCCTTAAGACCCGCCGACAATTTAGTCCAGTTGGTATGATCGAGCATCGCGCCCGACAACAGCACCAGGCCGTGAACATCCCCTGGATTCTCTAGCGCCACTTCAGTCGCCACCATGGCGCCCTGGCTGAATCCCCCCAGCACGACCTTGCTCGAATCGAGGTGAAACAGCAGATCATAAATCAAATCTCTAGACTCATTCATTCCGGGCGGCCGCAAGGTGGTAAAATCAATTCCCTGCTCCAAATCGCGCACGGAGATCGGAAACCAGCCGCGGCCCGACATCATCGACCCAATCGGAACCTCTAGTGGGGCCTCGGGAAAATGAAAATTCCACTGCTGTTCGCGATCCAAAAAGTCCGCGAGCGGAAATAGATCGCTGGCATCGGCGCCGAAGCCGTGGAGCAAAACAACATTCAATTTTTCATCCTCACCCGGTCGTACCAGGCAAGGCAGTTTACCGATAGTCTTACGCATAAGCGTAATATGTGGCCGGGCCCCGCGACTTGTCCAGCAATTTTAGTGACGACTGGCCCTCGTGATCCCTATACTTAAGCGTATGAAAGATAAGCTCAATCAGGTCCACGAATTTTACGAGAAAAACGAACACCTCGTTTCCATCGGCTTTTTTATATGCGGCTTCTTGTTCGACATGGTCATGCTTGAACGCATTGATTCCGCCATGACGATTGGCCAACAAGGACTGTACCTTTTCGTGATTCTCGCAGCTCTCACGCAAATGTTTTTTGAGGGCACCAGACCGCCGCTCGACACCAGTCAAATGTTTGTGCTGAAACGCTGGTTTTACGACTACCGAACCGCAGTGGTGCATTTTTTCTTTGGCACTCTGCTCAACGGCTACACTCTGTTCTTTTTCAAAAGCTCATCGCTGATCGTTTCGTTTACTTTTATGATCGTGATGATCTTGCTACTGGTCGCCAATGAGTCCCATCGTTTTAAAAAGTCTGGCCTGAGTTTTAAGTTCGGGCTGCTCAACTTGTGCTTTCTTTGTTATTTTTCCTATGTCACCCCAATTGCGGCCGGCTCGATCGGCATGTTGGTGTTTTTGTTTTCCATGTTTGTCGGTTGTCTGCCGCTGGTGTTTTTGGGCTGGTGGGTGCAGCGCTACGCTCCGACGCTGGTTGAAAATGCCAAACGTCAAATTCTTCTGCCGATGACGGTGGTATTATTTGGTTTTCTGGCGCTTTATTTGTGTAAACTGATCCCACCCGTTCCACTTTCGATTCCCTTTATCGGCGTTTATCACTCAGTCGAAAAAACTCCGCAAGGTTACAAGCTCGGATTTGAACGACCGTGGTGGCGCTTTTGGCAAAATGGTGATCAGGAATTTCACGCCCAGCGCGGCGACAAGATTTATGTTTTCTTTCGCATTTTTTCACCGACGCGCTTTTCCGATCAGGTGTCGATGCGCTGGTACTGGAAAGACAATCGCCTGGGTTGGGTGGTGCAAGATTCCATTCCCATAAAAATAGTGGGCGGTCGCGAGGACGGCTTTCGCGGCTTCGGGTTGAAAACCAATTATCAACCCGGAGATTGGAAAGTGCAGGTCGAGACCGCCGACGGACGCGAGATTGGCCGCGTTTACTTTGCGCTCGACATCGCGCCGGATGATCTAAGAGCGTTCGAATATCAAACTATGTAAGTTTACGTAAAAATTTATCTAGCGGCGGGCGCGGCGGTGCCGGGGGCACAATGGACGGAACTCCAATCATCAGCGCTCCTTGCAACCTATATTCTTTGCTGGAAATACCGAGTATCTCATAGCTGTCGGCGTGAGTTGAATGTCCTCCCGTACTCCATTTTGTACCAATCTGATGTTGCCAAAGAAACAGTGAAGCGATTTGCACACTGCAGGCCAAAGTAGCGTAGTCTTCATGAGCCGTTGCTGGATCGCTGAGAACCGTAGCCATTAAAATCAAATGGGAGGGGTTGGTAATGTTCGCCCGCGCGGCGTTTTTTTTAATTTCGGACTGTGGCCCCTTAGCTTCTTTCAGTCGTATATTCAACTCCGCCAGCTGTGCTCGCGTCTTATCGCCTGTCCAAAAATACGCCCATGGAAAAGTCAGCCTATGGTTAGGTGCCCATAGCGAAAGGCCAAGCGCGGCCTCGACCAGCGTATCGTTTACTTTTTCAGTGTGATAATTATGAACCGTGCGTCTGCCCATCGTCAGTTTGGTTAAATCCATGGCTTCTCCCTTCGAGCTAGGTTAGACTACCCGCCATGGACTGGAAGAAGCAACCCAAGTCATTTTGGCAAGAACGATTAGATAAAAACCAATACCGGGTTACGCGCGAAGGCGGAACCGAAGCCCCATTTACGGGCGAATATTGGAACACCAAAGACGCCGGCAAATACAGTTGCGTCTGTTGTGGCGCGCGCCTATTTGATTCTTTGGCCAAATTTGATGCGGGCTGTGGCTGGCCGAGCTTTTTTCAACCGGCAACGAATGCACCCGTGAGTGAAAAGCCCGATCATAGCTTGGGCATAAACCGCATCGAGGTGCAATGCGCCAACTGCGGAGCGCACTTAGGCCACGTGTTTGACGACGGCCCTCAGCCCACCGGCCAACGCTATTGCATCAATTCCGCGTCACTAAAATTCCAAAAAGGTGAGTGATGAAAAAAGTTCTGTTCGTCTGCCTCGGCAATATTTGTCGCTCGCCTGCCGCCGAAGGCGTGTTTCGGGCGCTGGTCGAAAAAGAAGGTTTAGCTAAACAAATTCACGCCGACTCGGCGGGAACCGGCGGCTGGCACGAGGGTGAACCGCCAGACGGTCGCATGATTGCACACGCCAAAGGGCGCGGTTATGATTTGAGTACTCTGGTGGCGCGCCAAATTTCGGCACCTGAGGACTTGAAAAACTTCGATTACATTCTGACCATGGACAATTCCAATCTCAAAAATGTGCATGCGCTCGACACCAAGGGTGAGCACCATGCTAAGATCGGGCCGCTCCTTGCCTATTGCCGCACTCACGCGCAAGTGCACGAAGTCCCCGACCCTTACTATCAAGACGGCAACGGTTTCGAATATGTACTTGATCTGCTGGAAGACGCGTGCCAAGGCTTGCTTGAGAAAATAAAAAGGGACCTTCCATGACTCCATTTTGGGCACTGCGCGTGGACGCCAGCGAAGCGAAACTACAAGAGATCACACTTAAAGAATTGAGCGAGGGCGACGTCGTCATTGACGTGCATTACTCCGGCGTCAATTACAAAGATGCGCTCGCGGTTTCCGGCAAAGGCAAAATCTTAAAACATTTTCCGCTCAATGCCGGCATCGACGCCTGTGGGGTCGTGAAGCAATCATCCGACCCACGCTTTAAGCTCGGCCAAGAAGTTATGGTTTCAGGCTGCGGAATCGGCGAAACTTGCGATGGCGGATTTTCCGAAGTGCTAAGAGTTTCGGCGAATTCAGTCGTGCCGTTGCCCGAGGGCCTCAGCTTGCGAGAAGCCATGATCCTCGGCACCGCCGGATTCACCGCGGCGCTGGCCCTCATACGCATGCAACAAAACGGTCAAACCCCGGAGCACGGACCGGTCTTAGTCACGGGAGCCAGTGGCGGAGTCGGCAGTTTCGCTATCCAGATCCTTAAACAAAATCGCTATGAGGTGTGGGCCGTCAGCGGCAAACCCCAAGCCGGGGATTACTTGCGCACTCTGGGCGCCAACCGCGTGTTGGCACCTAAGGATCTTGGGCATGGCCACCGCCCGCTCGAGAAGGCGCTTTATGGCGGCGTGATTGACAATGTGGGCGGCGAGTTGCTGTCTCAGGCCCTTGCCCATGTCGCGCTGTGGGGAAATGTCGCGAGCATCGGCATGGCGCTCGGACCAGAGCTCAACGCCACTGTGATGCCTTTTATTTTGCGTGGCGTGAGTTTGCTCGGCACCAGCAGCAACAATTGCCCTATCGAACTCCGCCATAAAATTTGGCAACTGCTCGCGAAAGATTGGAAACCGCCACACCTTGAAAAAACCGTCGCACGCACCATCGGCCTCAAAGATTTACCTGCCGCCTGCAAAGATTTGCTCCAGCGCCATATTCAAGGCCGCATTTTGGTGGAGGTGCGCGCATGACTAAGCTCACTGCCATCGAAAGCAATCGGCAACTGCTCGACGGTGGCGCGATGTTTGGCAACGCTCCCCGCACCGTGTGGGAACGCTGGTTCCCGCCCGATGGGATCGGCCGCATTTCTCTAGCCTGCCGTTGTATGCTTATCGAAATCGGTGATATCAAAATCCTATGCGAGGCCGGCATTGGTGCGTTCTTTGGACCTAAGTTGGCCGAGCGCTTTGGGGTGCAGACGCCGACCCGCCATCGACTGCGCGAAAACCTGCTCGCCCGCGACTATCCGCTGGAATCGATCGACTATGTGATCCTCTCGCATCTGCATTTTGACCACGCCGGGGGTCTGCTCCCGACTTACCAAGAGCAACAATCCGGCAATAACGGCTTGGTTTTCCCCAACGCCAAGTTCATCGTCGGTTCGGAGGCTTGGGAACGCGCCCTCCATCCGCACGCGCGCGACCGTGCGTCTTTTATTCCAGGCCTCACCGACAAATTGCTTAAGACCGGCCGTCTGTTGCGCATGCCGCAAGACCCGCTCCCCGCAGAAATTTCAAAGCACCTAGAATTTTTGTTTACCTCAGGCCATACGCCAGGCCACATGCACACCCTGTTCAGCGGCGACGCTGGCGGCAAAGTTTTCTTTTGCGGGGATCTCATACCGGGTCGCGCATGGGTGCATCTTCCCATAACCATGGGTTATGACCGCTTCCCGGAACAGCTAATAGATGAGAAGGCAAAAACCTACGTGCGCGCCGTCTCAGAAGACTGGATTTTGTTCTACACCCATGATCCCGAATATGCAGGAAGTCACGTGAAGCTTGCGGAGAGCGGAAAGTACGAGCCCCAGGACCTGCAGCGGGACTTCAACCTTTTTACAATTTGAGACAGGTTTTCAAAAATTTGGCGCTTTCTTCGAATTCCTAATATAAATGGAAGAAGAAATTTACAAAATCGAGAGTGCCGCGTGCGTATCGAAGACCGTGTCGATCGAGTCCTTGCCAAACTGAAACTGAACAAGTTTTCACCATTTCCGTTTGCACGCTCGGGCTTCTGGCAAACCATTTACGGCAGCTACTGGCCCATTTTGAAACCCTCCAAACCCAACTTTTTTCACCACGTGGTCTTACCTGACGGCGATATCCTGGTGGTGGCTGAAAACCGCCCCACGCAGTGGAAATCAGGCGGGCGCATCATGCTCTTGGTGCACGGCCTCACTGGCTGCTACGAATCGGTCTACATGCAGCGCATGTGTCGCCGCTTATATAAAAAAGGCTACATGGTGTTGCGCCTCAACCTGCGCTTCTGCGGCCCAGGCAAAGGCCTCGCCCGCCGTCCCTACCATTGCGGCGGGAGCGACGACACCCGCTACGTTTTAGAATGGATCAAACGTCAATTCCCAGAATCACCAGTTACACAGATCGGGTTTAGTCTGGGCGCGAGCCTCACCTTAAAAATGGCGGGCGAAGACGGGTCACGCCCGAGCGGCAACCTCGACAGCGCGGTCGCCATCTCGGCGCCGCTGGATTTGGAAATCGCGGCGGCGCGCTTCGATGCAAAGGAAAACCGTTTCATACGGTGGTTTTTTATCAATCACTTGCGTCGTGACCTACGCCATATGGAGAGCCTTAATCCCGAAATGCCGAAGCTGGAATTTCCACCGGATATGACAATCCGCAGATTCGACGAATTGCACACGGCGCCGATGCACGGTTTTAAAGACGCCGTCGATTATTACAGGAAGTGCAGCGCCATTCATTTTGTGCCGGAGATTAAGATTCCCACGCTGCTGCTTTCGAGTGTTGATGATCCCATTGCGGATCCGCTCGTTCTGCGCGGGGTGCACACCTCGAGTAATGTCGATATTTTGCTGACTGAGCATGGTGGGCATGTGGGGTTTTTGGGTTTTGGGACGAGTTATGATGAAGTTCGGTGGTCGGATCAGGCTGTCGCGAGATGGCTTGAGGATACGATGGCGATTTAGCGGTTTGCACCTGTGGGCGTTGAAGCCGCTGATCACCACGAACAGCAACAATAAAAATAAAACTCCGAAACCCCGTAGTATCTGGGCTTGCGCCCGAGTTGCAGCTGCACATCGACTAAAAAGCCGCTCAACATGGCACCAGCCAGGAGGAATGTGGGCACCAACAGCATACCTGAAGCCGCCAAAAAGTTAGCACGGTAGACTTCCCTACCGAAGTGGGTCGCGTAACCTGTCACATGCGAGACAAACGAATGAGAAGCCAACAGCCCGCCCACATTAAGCAATCCCGCTTGAAAGGCCAAGATCATCCAAATCACGACATTGGGACGGGAATAGGCTGAGATGGATTGACTGCCAAACAACATCCCTTGATCCTAACTGGCAATTGTAAAGCCAACTCAAGAAAGGTTTGCATAACCGACCCGCCTCACTTAGATTCGGTGCAATCACATGAATAAGATTAGAAATATCTGCATTATCGCCCACGTTGATCATGGGAAGACCACCCTTGTCGATCACCTATTACGGCAGAGCGGAACGTTTTCCGAGCGGGCGGCCCTTGAGGATCGAGTGATGGACTCGATGGATCTCGAGCGCGAACGCGGCATTACCATTCAGGCCAAAAACGCCGCCATTCAATACAAAGACACGCGTATCAACATTGTGGACACCCCCGGGCACTCCGATTTCGGCGGTGAGGTGGAGCGCATTCTTGGCATGGTCGACGGTTCGGTCTTATTGGTCGACGCCGCCGAAGGTCCGCTGCCGCAGACTCGCTTTGTACTGCAAAAGTCGCTGGAGCGCGGCCATCGCGTGATCTTATGTATCAACAAAGTGGATCGCCCCGAATGCAGTGATGGCTTGCGCACTAAAGAAGTGGTCAATCAGGCCTTTGATTTATTTATCGATCTCGGTGCCAGCGAAGAGCAAGCCGACTTTCCGATCATTTACGCCTGCGCCCGCCACGGCTGGTGCACCATGAATCCTGACGAGATTCCTGATCTCATCGCGGGCAAAAGCAAGGGCTCTCTACAACCGTTGTTTGATTTGGTGGTCAACACCATCCCGCAACCGAAAGTGGGCGCCGAGCCCGGCTTTCAAATGATGGTCGCAAACCTTGGCTATTCCGATTTCGTTGGCCGCTTGGCCATTGGCCGCATCCTGTCTGGCTCGCTTGCCGTTGGCCATCGCGCTTACCGTCTCGGCGTCGACGACAATCTCAAAGAAATCGTCGAGCCTTTCACTGTGACTAAACTTTTTCGCTTTTCCGGTTTGGCGCAAGCGGAAGTCAAAGTCCTCGAAGCCGGTGACGTCGGCGTGATTGGTGGCTTGGATTCCTTCGACATCGGCGACACCATAGCCGGCGAAGAAATCACCTTGCGCCTGCCTCGCATCGAAGTGAACAAGCCGACGCTCGGAATGATATTTTCGGTCAATACTTCGCCTTTTTCCGGACGCGACGGCGAAGCCGTACAGTCACGCAAACTGCGCGAACGTCTGCTGCGTGAAGTGCGCCACAACGTCGCGGTGAAATTTGAGGAGACCGGGGCCATGGACCAATTTCGGATCCTCGGCCGCGGCGAATTGCAATTCGCTATCCTGATCGAACAAATGCGCCGCGAAAACATGGAATTCATGGTTGGCCGGCCCGAAGTTCTCCTGCGCAAAGAGAATGGCGTAAAAATGGAACCGCTCGAACGCGCCACCCTCGATTTGCCCGAAGAATTCGCCAGCGACGTCACCCGCATGTTTCAAGAACGTAAGGGAATTCTAATGTCTTACGAAGCCGTCGGCACCCACTCCGGTCCGACCGGCTCGCAAAACCGCATCCGGCTCGAATTCGAAATTCCCACGCGCGGCCTACTTGGAATGCGCACTAAGTACCTTACCGCGACCAAAGGTGAGGGCCTTTTCAGCTCGCAAATGATCGGCTACACGGAATGGAAAGGCGAAATGCTCCACCGTCTTAATGGCGCCCTGATTTCCGACCGCGATGGTGTCGGAGTCGAGTATGCTCTGCTGAACTTGGACGATCGCGGCATGATGTTTATTAAGCCCGGCGTTGAAGTCTATGAAGGCATGATCATTGGCGAATTCAATAAAGAAAACGATCTCAACGTAAATCCGTGTCGCGAGAAGAAACTGACCAACGTTCGCGCCGCCGGTTCGGATCACTACGAAGCGCTCAAGGGCATTCGCGAGATGGGTTTGGAACGCTGTATCGAGTGGCTCGAACAAGACGAATGGATTGAAGTCACACCAAAAAATATCCGCATGCGCAAAAAAATTCTAAAGCTCAACCAACGCAGCATTATTCGCCGCACCGAGGACAGCTAAAAACGATTGGACTTGTCGGTCTTACACCGTGTGATATAAGCTGCTACAAGGTTCTTAGCTAAGAGTTAATAGGAGAGCAATCATGGGTAAAAAGTTATACGTAGGGAACTTGCCCTACACGATCGATGACGCCGCATTGGAAAGCCAGTTCGCGGCTTGTGGCAAAGTGGAATCCGCACGCGTAATCACGGATCGCGACACCGGCCGCAGCAAAGGTTTTGGTTTCGTAGAAATGTCTTCAGATGACGAAGCCAATGCCGCCATCGAAAAATTAAACGGCACGCCCATGGGCGGACGCAACCTCACAGTTTCCGAAGCACGCCCCCAAGCCCCTCGTGAAGGCGGCGGCGGTGGTGGTCGCGGCGGACGTGGTGGAGGCGGTGGTGGTCGCGGTGGAGGCGGCGGCTTTCGCGACGGCGGAGGCAACAGCTATTAATTTATTTTATAAACTGAATCTATTATAGGCCGCAGGGAAACCAGGGGCCTTTTCTTCGCGACTGAACACCGCAGACGCTACCCAGGCCGAGGCCCCGGGACCCTGATCATTTGCTAGCGTCAGCGCCACTCAGAATCTCAAAATGAGACAAATCACCTCTAAAAAAAACACTGTCCGCTATTGAGACATCGCTTCCCCATGCCGATAAGTCTAGGTGACCAAAATTTTCCTCGTCCTTACCCTATTCAGCGGGGCCTCCACCTTGGCGGGACCGCCCTCGGCAGGCCCTGGCCAACTGGAAATAAACACGGAATGTTTTACCAAAGCACCATCCGCCACCTACAACACCGAAATCATAGGTGGCGGTCAGGTTGAGGGAAATGAAATGCACTCGGTATTGAACCGCATCGCTCAGGTGGGACGTGTGGATTTGGCTGTTGATCTTAAAGTTAAAATTCCGCTCGGCGATGGGGCCTGTCGCAGTTTGGCCATTGCGACGGAAAAAAAAATTGTCTTGGAAAAGTCTTGCTACAGCGATGCTGCGGGCGTTGCACGTCAATTCGCGCTGGCCGTGGGATCAATGGTTGCGCAACAAAATTTACAAAGTTACGCCAAAGCAAACTTAGGACGCTGCCCCCTCGCCCCCGGCCGCAACAGCTCAGCATTTGCCACGATTTTTCTCGCGTATTTAGCCGCCCCTAGACAGCTTCAATCTGAGTGCTCCCCACAATTTGAATGGATGCGCCAGAATGTTTTCCGCGGTGGCACCACCGATCCCGTCGCAACTTGTGGCGTAGGCACGCCCGCTACAATTGTGCGCAGTCCACCTCCTCGCGCGCCCACAGCCCCCACAGCAGCCCAAGAGAGGGCTCGGCCCGCCGCCGAACGCATGAGAAAACCCTCCGATGGCGACGCTGCCATCACTGAAGTCATAGTCCTCGCCAATAGCTTGGCGGCAGGACCTGCCCACACCGTTTTGACGAATAAAGAAAATAAGCGAAGACTCGCGGAGGAACAAAACGCCAGGGCTCAATGGACCGCCTTCTCGGATACGCAGATGATGCAAAACTCCAGCAATCCGCACGCGAGACCTATCGCGCCCCCGCCCCCACCAATAAACAACAACTTTAACCCTGGCGGAGCTCGCTAAAGCTCAAAGTCCGCGATCAACGTCACCTGCGGATGTTGCAAAATCCACCCGATCGGCAAACTTGCCGCGTGTTCAAGCACCTTCTTCTTCCCCTCACCGCGTGCTAAAACTAAAATCTTTGAGCACTGCAAAAACGCACCAACGCCATACGTTAAGCCCCACGTTTTATCGCTAAGCGTTAAATACTTCACCGTTGCGGCCGCGAGTGGAATACAACCGCTGTAAAAATCGCGTGGCAGCGATGGCTCATGAAAGGCCACGTGGCCGTTCACTCCCACCCCTAAAATCGCCACGTCGGCGCGGGCGTCAGCATGTTCAATCCATTCAAACTGCGTACGAAACGGCGCAAGCTCAGTTTCCAGAAACTGCCTGAAACTCCCGCGCCGAGGGCCGCTCAGTATATCGTCAATTTGCAAAAAGCGCAGCGTGCGCAAATGCGGTGACGGAGACCGGGTCCAGTGCCGATAAACCGGAAGAGGAGTGTTACCGGCCGGCACAAAGACGCGCTGTTGCGTTTTGACCTCGGAATGCACCCAGCGCCAAATCAGGCCCAACCACTCATTCTCGCTTTTGCCAACTTGAATACGCATATTTACTATTGTAACAAGTAGGTGTGAAACCTCTAGCTAAAAAGTACAACCTCTTGGTGATGGCTCACCCGGATGACGAAACCATCTTTTGTGGCGGGCTCCTCCAGGTCTATCGGCGCCGTCCGTGGAAGGTGATTTGCGTGACCGACGGCAATGCCGACGGCCAGGGCGAGGCGCGCAAGCAAGATTTTTTCAACGCGTGCAAAGAGTTTAAAATCAAAGAATGCGAGATGTGGGATTTCCCCGATCGCTTTAATATACGCCTAGACCTTGAGGCTCTGCAAAATCGTTTGGCGGCGGAAGAGCCCTCGGAAGTGTTCACGCACGGCGTTTTGGGTGAGTACGGACATCCACATCATCAAGATGTTTCACTCGCCGCGCATCGCATTTTCAAAGGCAAAAAACTTCCGGTCTGGAGCGTGTCGTACAATTGCTTCGCGGAAAAAACTTTTCGCCTCCCGCGCAAGGCCTATGAGCGCAAATGTAAAGTCCTGTCGGAAATTTATTTTTCGCAAACCAAAAATTTTACTCGGTGGTTGCCGGCCCAAAATCACGAAGGCTTTGTGCAAGTCGGCCTAGCTGAGATTGAGGCTCTCCACGCCTACTTTCTACAAGGCACGGATGTGGGTGACGACACGCTCAAGTGTTACTCCTGGTTCAGACCTTACTTGGAAAGCTGGCGTCTCACCACCCATCGCCGCCCGTTTTAGTCATGCCACTCATCACTGCCGCGGATGCCGTCGCGCGCTTCCAACTCGGTGAAGTGGTCGCCATACCAACAGAAACTGTTTATGGACTCGGCGCCTGCATCGACAATCCCACAGCTCTGCAGCGCATTTTCACCCTCAAACAACGTCCGTTTTTTGACCCTTTGATCGTGCACGTGAGTCATATTTCCTCGGCCCGGGAGCTTGCCGGCGAATGGCCCGACCTTTTTACGTTGCTCGCGGATCATTTTTGGCCGGGGCCTTTGACGTTAATCGTCAAGAAAACTGCGGAAGTGTCATCCGTGATTACCTCAGGGCTCGATACAGTGGCACTGCGCTGTCCGAATCATCCCGTGGCACTTGCGATCCTGGGCGCGATCAATGTGCCGATCGCAGCCCCATCCGCCAATCGCTTCGGTCGCACCAGCCCGACTACAGCCGCGCACGTACTAAGCGAATTCGCGGACGCAGTGAGCGTAGTCGACGGTGGCCCCTGTGAGATCGGTCTGGAGAGCACTGTGGTGAGTGCGCAAGTCGACAACGGCAAATGGAAGATTTCGATCTTGCGGCCGGGAGGAGTTTCGCGTCAGAACCTATTTGATGTACTCAAGCGCGAAAAAATTAACTTCACTTTACAGCGTGAATCGTCGGTCGCCTCGCCGGGGCACCTCAACGCGCATTACCGACCAAATTCGCCCCTTGTTTTGCTAACGAACGAAATTTGGTCAGACTCTATACGCAAGTCAGTGGAAGAGAAACTGGGCCGCTCACTTCGCGGTTGGCAAGAACTGCAACTCCACGCCAGCGCGCAGCAGACGGCCCGGGAGCTGTATGAGAATCTACGCCGCCTTTCGCAAGGCCCCGACTACGCCATCTGGCTGAATCGAACGGCGGACCACGCAAGCGATGACTGGGAAGCCATTTGGGATCGTTTAGAGCGGGCATCGTCTTTGCATCTCTAAAAATCAGAATCTTGATTTATTCATGAATTGATCTTAAGGTTCACTCGAGGTTTCTTGAGCAAGGAGCGCAATGAATGATGGAACTTGAAAATTTTCTTAAAGAATTCGGACGACAGTTAAAAACCAAGCGCAAGCAAATGGGTCTTTCGCAGGTCACCGCTGCACAGAATATGCGCATAGATTATCGCCACTATCAAAACATTGAAGGCGGCAAGATCAATTTGCGCCTCGACACCTTGATCAAACTGGTGCGCTTTTACAATCTAGACAAAGCCGGGCGCCCGTTCAGCCTGGACGGTTGTCTGGATTTGCTGGCTACGGACTCAAAGACTATCGCGCCCGTGAGTGGCGGCGAAGACAATTGGAGTCTGCTCTATCACCACTTTGTCGAAGGCGGCCACGCCGGCTACATCACTTTAAATAGCCGCTCGAAGTTGGTGGAGAACATTAACGCGAAGCTGGTGGAGTCGTTGGGTTACCGCAATGCGAGTGACATCACTGGCCAGAGTCTGCAGAATTTGATGGCCCCGGAAAATGCGGCGACGATCAACGAGTTCATTGTCAATCATGAAGCCGATGGCATGTCTAAACCATTTATAGTTACCCTACGCGCTCATGCGCCAGCCTTTGCCATTCCAATGATGACGGTGATGAAATCCAAGGAAGACAAAGTGGGTGGTGACGACCGCCTGGAGTGTATCTTCTTTGACCGCAAGACGCTTGAGGACGAGGGTTATCGTCTCAAAGAAATCATGCTTGGCTATCAGCAATTTATGGATCTCATTCCGCAGCTAAAGGTCGTTTAATCGGCACGACACAGTTTTGGGATCAAGAAATACTCTACACTTCTGGCGATGAGTACTTCGCGAGTTTGCTCAATGCTCTAAATGCGGCGAAGACTTCCATTGAACTCGAATCTTATATTTTTGAAAAGGGTGTGCTCGCCGACCGCATGGTGGCCCGGTTGCTTGAGGCAGCGGCCCGCGGCGTGCGCGTGCGCTTGATCATTGACGGCTGGGGATCACCGGGCTTCGCCACGGACTATTGGCCCACGCTCAAGGCCGCGGGCATTCGCGTGCGCTTTTTCCGCGTGAGTCCCTGGATCCTCACCCGCCTGCCCGGCGATCCACGCGGCTTTTGGCACCGAGTATACCGCCGCATTCGGCAAATGAACCGCGGCAATCAC